>JAMIGJ010000050.1:0-4180 GCA_035905775.1 Candidatus Altimarinota bacterium | reverse complement strand
GTGATCCTGTTTGTGAGATAATACTCGAAAGTATCACAAACAAAATAGCAAAAGCACAGGGGCTGATGCTGTCTGCAAGTGCTGCAGGGATGATGATGAGGATAAATCAAAAATCCATAAAAAATGAGTTTAGGCTATAAGTTTATTGGAGAGTGTTTCCCGTATTAGTATCTTGAGACATCTCTGTTTCATCTTGCACTTCTCCACTCTGAGTCTGAATCTCCTCACTTATCTGAGCTTCTGATCCTGTTGCGGTTTGTACTCCTGTATCGAGTCTACTTTTAAAAAGCTCGAGCGCTGGTCCTACTCCTACAGCATGTTTTTTTGAAACGGTATCATACACGAATGGAACCCCTGTGTCTTTTTCTGAAAGTCCCAGTTCTTTAGTGAGCGCAAGAAACATATCTCTATTTTCTGTATTATAATATACTTCTCTTTTTTCTACAGAAATCTTTGAAAAGAGATCTTCGTTTTTTACTGCCTCATTGAGCTCTTGGCAATGTGGACAAGTCGCTCCATAAAAATATCGAAACTCAGCATCTGGGTTGATGATATCAACTGAGCTTTGGTTTCCACAACTGGTGAGGATAAGTGCTGTGAAAGCTAGAAATCAAAGAAGAATTTTTTTCATGTATGGTAAAAATAAGAATAAAAATATAGTGTCTCTACAAGAGGTAAGAATAAAGTAAGAGATGTTTTCTCTTTCCTGCTTCCCATATTGTAAGAATGAAATACTAAAATGCAATTTCTTTTTTCTGATTTTGTACTTGAAAAAATATTTTTTTTCACTACATTTTGCCTACCTAAAAAACTCCTACACCGAGTTTCTATATCCTAAACATAGTACAAATATGTGAAAAAAACTTGAGCTCCTCATGCCTGCAGGGAGCTATGAAAAAATGCTCTACGCATTTGCGTATGGGGCAGATGCAGTATATGTTTGAGCTCCAATGTTTTCTCTGCGTGCTCGAACCAATAGCTTTACAATGGAACAGCTAGATGAAGCAGTACGATACGTTCGAAATCTTCCAGGAAATAAAAAAATATATTTTACTGCAAATATCTATGCACATAATGTGAAAATAAAACCATTTTTGGCTCAATTTCGGAAAATGGTGGAAATGAAACCAGATGCCTTTATCATGGCTGACCCTGGACTTATCTATCTTGTACGAAAAGAGTTTCCAGAGATAGAGATTCATCTCTCGGTACAAGCAAATAATACGAATTGGGCTCAAGTCCAATTTTGGAAAGAGCAAGGAATTAAACGAGTAATACTCAGTCGAGAGATATCGATTAAAGAAATGAAAGAAATCCACGAGCAAGTACCAGATATTGAGCTCGAAGCATTTTGTCATGGAGCGATTTGTATGGCTTATAGTGGTCGATGTCTTATATCGAACTATCTCTCACAACGAGATCCAAATCAAGGGACGTGCTCACACTCATGTCGTTGGGAATATAAAGTTTTTAAAGATGAAAAAACAGAGGAAGAGCTTGAATTTGTGACCGGACGACCTGATAATTATGAAGAACTTACGGGAAATTTTTATTTAGAAGAAACAGAAAAACCAGGACATCTCATGGAAATCGATGAAGACGAACATGGGACTTATTTGATGAATAGTCGTGATCTCTGTGCGATTGATTATATCAAAGAAATGGCAGATGCGTGAATCATAAGTTTTAAAGTTGAGGGACGAAATAAAACGGTAAATTATATCGCAAGTGTAGGGAGAGCGTATCGCGAAGCTCTCGATAAAGTAGAAGCTGGAGAAGATTATGATGTAGAAAAACTCTCCGCAGAACTTTTCTCTATCGCGAATCGTGGGTATATCCCTGGATTCTTGGCTTGAAATCTCAATGCAAATGCACAATTTTACGAAAGAAATGAAAGCTTTGGAACCAAGGCATTTTTAGGAATTCTTCGAGAATATGACGAGGCACAAAAAATGGTTCGTGTCGAAGTAAAAAATAAATTTGAAGTCGGAGACGAAATAGAAATCGTAACACCAGATTCAGTTACTCCCCTAAAAGTGGAAGAAATCTATAAAACAGGACTCAATCATGGAGTTGAAAAAACAGGAGTTGTGTTTAAAAATGCTTCTTTTGAGCGAGAAAAAGCACAAAAAGTCGAATCAGCTCATGGAGGAGGATATGAAGTATGGATTAATATGCCTCAAAATCCTTGAGAATTTGCGATAATCAGAAAAAATTTAGAAAACTAAAAAAAATCCCGAATGGGATTTTTTAAAATTATCTTCCTCTCTGAGCTGCTCGACCGGGTCTTTGATTATTTCCTCGAAAATTTTGAGTTCCCCCAAATTTATTTCCATGTATCGGTGGAGTAAATCTATGTGGTTGAGGTTTTACTGGAACACTTGGTTCATTTTCACTGTGAGGAACTTCGTGATTTTGCACTTCACTTTCCCCTTCGGGATTCATATTTTGTTCGTCATGTTGAGTCATATATCTCTATTTACATCATAAAGTATAACTATACTAGACTTTTCAAGCTTCTGGTCAAGAAAACTCGTATATTTTCTCGTGACAAGTGAGAAAAGTCTTATTATTCTTAATATTTATTTATATATACTCTTGTCAGATTTTCCAACATATCATTATATGATTGAGAAACTATGCATTTGGAATCAGAGGTATCTGGTACATAAAGTCTTTTTTTCCCAACTCAAATCCAGCATTTCGAGCAATATTATACGCTGTTACGAGGTGAAAATGAAAATTTGGGATGAAGTACTCTACGAGATATCCTTCTCCGGTAAAATGCATATCTTTAAAGTATACGAGTTCTATTTTTCTCTCAGCTGCATCTTTGAAATCTGCTTCTGAAAAAGTATCGAGATAGGCAATAGTTACATCAAGACGATTTTGAAGTTCTGCAAAGGTTTGTTCGCTATCCTCAAAGCTTGGAATCTCTTTCCCAGAAAGTCTTCCTGCTGCTGCTTTGGCATTGTCACTTGCGATTTGTACTTGTCGTTTGAAGTCAAACATATCAGGAGCGAGTCTGAGTCCAAGAACGTCTTCATCACTCATATTTTTTGCGTGAACCTGGGTTTCAATCAGTTCTAAAAGTCATTTGAGTGCTCTGAGTCGAGCTTTTGGGAGAGTTACTGCAAGTCGGTAAAACATAGTTTTCAAGTGTTATAAAATATAAGCTTCCCTAGTATAGGAAGCTTTGTATATTGTGCAAAGGAAAAGTAGTATGATAAAAACTACTAAAAAGAGTCTTTCATTTTATTTTAATGAATCAGATTGAGAACGAGAGTCGTCATCATCTCTTTGTCTTTTGGTTTGCTTTCTGCAATCAGGAGAGTGATTGCAACGAGCGCTCGGTCATTAATCTTTCTCTGCCCCTGTGTATCAAAGAGGAGATTATTTTTTGCCAGAAAGAGGATAAAGAGAAAGGCTCCAGAACGTTTATTTCCATCTACGAATGGATGATCCTTGATGATGAAATACAAAAGATGTGCTGCTTTTTGTTCAATACTCGGATAGAGTTCTTGTCCCGCGTATGTCTGATAGATATTTCAAAAAATACCTTGGAGTCATGAGTCTTCTCTTAGTCGTGCAAAGAGCTCAGTGGCTTCCTGCTTTGCTTGTAAATCTTTTTTTAGCTCTCAAAGTGCTTGCGCTGCTTCCTTTGCATCGAGCTTATATCTCAGTTCTTTGGTTTTCCCTTCTCGGACTAAGTCATCCTCATCGTACTTTTGTAGTAAGAGCCAAGTATTGGTGTAACTTGTGACGATATCTAAGAGTCATAATGCTTCATCTTTGGAAATATCTCATGAGTTAATTGCTTTTTTCACAAGATTGATAGCTGATTCTAGCTCGGTATATCCCTTTTCTTGAAGTCTCTTTTGATTGAGAGCGTAGCCTTTTGTGATATAGTCACGTAAGATACTTGTTGCCCATATACGAAACTGAGTTGCTTGTTTTGAGTTTATGCGATATCCTACAGATATGATTGCATCAAGGTTATAAAAAACTATTTTTCTCCTTATGTCTCGCTTTCACTCTTTTTGAACTACCGAAGATTCCTCGGTAGTTGCATTTTTATCAAGCTCTCCATCATGAAAAATATTTTTGAAATGATAGGAAATAGTATCTGAATCTACTCAAAATATATCAGCAATTTGTTTTTGATTTGCCCAAATAGTAA
>JAMIGJ010000049.1:0-8038 GCA_035905775.1 Candidatus Altimarinota bacterium | reverse complement strand
ATGATAAGAGTAGGAATCATCTCAGCCCAAAATTTTGCAGAAGTAAGGTCTTTTACCTCTATTTTGGTAGTAACTTCTGGATTTTTGAGTCCGATATCTGAAAGAGAATCACGCTCAGGCAAGATAGTTGTATGAATTTTTTGTTTTTTCACTCCATTTTCTTCTACTATTCCTCCCGAAAGAGTGGCAATGGCTTTATTGCCATCAATGAGGATTTCAGAGTAACTCCCACTCGCATAGTTTGCAGTGAGCTCTGAAAGAGCGATATCTTCATTTATTTTTTTTACTCCTGTGTCTAAATATGGTAGGAGCGAAGCAAGCATCAAAGATACGAGAAATAAAATCGCAAACGCGCTATAATTATTTTTTGGATTTTTTCCGTTTTTTGATTTTAAGTTTTTAAGGTCTGGAAATGGTCATTTTTTTTGTGCCATGCAAATATATTCTACATCATAAAATAAACTTTCGCACCGATTTTAGTGCGAAAGTATTGTATGAAAAGTGAGGTTTTTTGCAAAAGAAAGTGAGGGGGAAAATTTCAAAATCAATGTAATAGATTCATAAAAAATAACTTCATAAAAATATTTTTCTCACTATAATCACTCAAAATTATTTTTTATACGTAGTATGGATCACCTCAAAGTTAAAATAGAAAAACTCGAGTTTCAGGGAGAACCGGTGCTCAAAGACATCGAACTTACGATCAATAAAAATGATACGATTGCCATAGTCGGTCCGAATGGAGCTGGAAAAACGACAGCGATGAAAGCCATCATCGGAGAGATACAGCACTTCGATGGTTTTATCGAAAACGTTGGAGGGATGAGTCTCGGGTATTTGCATCAAATTTATACCGATGACGAAACAAAGACCGTACACGAAGAACTTCGTGAAGCATTTTCCCAAATACAAAGTATAGAAAAACGACTTGCTGAACTCGAGGAAGAGATGGTTCATAATCATGATGCGATAGAGACCTATACTTCTCTGCTGGAGCAACTCAATAATATCTGAGGTTATGAGTACGAAAATAAGATTCATCAGGTTGCAAGTGGGATAGGAATACTCGATTTACTTCCCAAAAAGCTCTGTGAAGTTTCCGGAGGACAGCGTACCAAAATCGCTCTCGCGAAGGTACTTCTCCAAGCTCCGGATATCCTCTTTTTGGACGAACCAACGAATTTCATAGATATGGGAAGTGTCGAGTGGCTTGAAAGCTACCTCCAAAATAAATGGAATGGTGGATATGTCATAATCTCACACGATCGAGAATTTCTCGATAAAACTTGTAAAAAAACTCTCGAGATCCAACCAGGGAGAGCTGCAACGATGTATCATTGTAGTTACTCCGACTATGTCATCGAGCGTGAAAAAATAGAAAAGATACGTATGGATGACTGGGAACGTCAGCAAGAATATATCAGCAAGCAAGAACAACTTGTGGATCGTTTTCGAGCAGGATCAAGAGCATGATGGGCAAAATCACGAGAAAAGATGCTCGATAAAATGGAAAAACTCGAAAAACCATTTATCCCGCAAAAGCCAAAATTTTTCTTTGAATATACCGGAGAATCTCCAGAAAAAATCGTAACCTACAAAGAAGCCTTTATTGGAAGAAAAGAAAGCCTCTTTTTTATCCAAGAAGTGACGCTTCACAAAGGGATGCGAGTCGGGATTATCGGAGAAAATGGGGTGGGAAAATCTACGTTTATCAAGACGATGTTGGGGCAGATTCCCTTGCTTGATGGGTATCAATCGCTCGGAAAATCAATACAAATCCTCTACTACTCTCAGCTGCATGAAGAGCTCCATCGAGACAAGACGATGCGTGAAAATTTTCATCTGCACGGAGTAAACTACCCTGACGAACATCTTATCGGGCTCATCAAGCACTATCTCTTTGAAAAATCAGACCTCGATAAACGCGTTTCCGAGCTTTCTGGAGGGCAAACCTCAAAACTTCTCTTTGCAATTTTGGGACAAAAATCATCTAACGTCCTCATCTTTGATGAACCGACGAATCATCTCGACTACGATACGCGAGAGTCCCTCGAAGCAGCTCTCAAAAAGTATGAAGGAACCATCCTCTTTATCTCGCATGACCGATACTTCGTCAATAAAGTAGCCAGTCATATCTGGTTTATCTCCGATGGAGAACTCTCTGTGAGTTATGGGAACTATGAGGATTATCGATTTAAAATCGAGCATAAGCTCAATATGGATATGCACCTCTTTGACGAGGAAGCACAGCTCAATCTCGTATTAGAAGAAAAACTCTGAGAGCGAGAGTTCAAGAGACTCAAAGAGAAGTTTAGTAAGGATAAAAAAAGAAGGAGGTAAAAGTTTTGATTTTTCGAGAAAAATTATATAATTTCACTATATTCGTTAATTTTATTAAATATATGAATTATACTCTTAAATCGTTTAATACCTGACAAATCACTCTTCCGAAAAAATGGAGAGAGCAGTTTAAAACGAAAAATTTCATAGCGACCGAAACAAAAAATGGACTTCTCATCACCCCTCTCGAGCAAAAGTCAGATGTGGTGTATTATGAAAATCAGGAAGGTTTTTGAATTTACAGCGAAGCTGGGATATCTCCAGAAGAGATTATAAACAAAATAAAAAGTCTTCAAAATGGATAATATCACGAAGTTTCTACAAAAACTTATTTCGAGTGAACAAAACATGTTACTCGAAATCATGCAGAAAATCCTTGCCTGAAATCTTGATTGATTCGATGTGAAAGCTCTCACAGGAAAACACAATATGTTTCGAGTCAGAAAATGAAAGTTTCGAATTGTGTTTGAAAAAGTTTGAGAAAAATATGTGATAGTAGATCTGAACTACCGAGGAAATATCTATAAATAAGAGAGAGAAAGTTTTGACAAAGCTCAGAGAATCCATAGAGTAAGAGACGAAATTATTTTTTTCTAAAAATATATGTTCCAGCAAAAATACTTCATCCTCGTCCTCGTCGTGCTCGTCAGCCTGAGGAGTTTTTTTGTGGTCTAAATTATTTACACTCACTTTCCACTCTCCTTCAGGATTCACCAAATACTCGAAGGAGAGTTTTTTTTATCCCTCAATTTTTATACTATGATATACTTCCTCACAGAGCACTCGAAACAGCTATTTCCCACAGCGAGCTTCAAAGGCTTTTTCAAGCGTGATTCTATTTTTATCCTGATTTTCAAACATTTTGCTTGGTAATCTGATGTGCAAAGCCTATAAAGCATCGGTAACATGAATTCTAGAATATGAGCTTGGTGCATGAGGCTATAAGATAATGACCGAAAGTTACATACGCAACTGGAGAAAAAATCCTTCCTATAATGGATGAAAAATACTTGGTTGAGAAGATGGAGAAATAGTAGGAATATTAGGATTCACAGATGCTTCATGACAGAGCAAATCAGAGAGACTCTTTATGGCTTGACCACATCCATATATAGATATCAATCCAAATTTTGATGAAATTTATAATGAGTTCTGAATTCAGAGAGCTGTTGGGAAGATATTGGAGGATTATATATTAAAATAAATATTCTATTTGACAATCTACTCATTCTTAAATATTATTTATACTCAGTACTCAGTAATAAAAATATATAACTACAAAATATTTTACTTCTTGAATCAAAACTTTGAAAGATACTGCATGAACTCCTTGATATTTATCCCTTAACTCAGTCGAAGCATATCAGCAAGACTTTGCTAATGTTGGGTCTAAACTTCCAGAGATAACATCAACCGAATGAAAGGTGGTTCTCTATAGTTATTTTATCACTTCAAAAGAGTGGGAAGATGCAAAAAATATTTTTTTTGTATCTTTGGAAAAACAAAAACAAGCTTGAAATCTCTCACAAGAACAATTTGATGAAAAGCTATGAAATATTAGAGTATTACAAAACATATTTGAAGAACATTTTTTTTGAGAAGAAAGCGCATTAGAAAAATGAATTTGAACTATTACAGCTTTAGATAAAAAAAACTTTTGAGAAATACGAAATGTTATGCTCGCATTTATAAAAACTTATAAAGCGATTCTTTCAAATGACAAAGAAACAGCTCCAAAATCGATTACATCTTGAGTATCTTGTATACCTCAATTATCTCGTGAACCAATCTCTCAAAGACAAAAAGAGATAAATAAAGAAATAATAGATATTTCAAAAACAAGTAGAAATATCTGTGAATATATAGATTCAGTTTTAGAACTTTTTTGAAAAGAAAAGAGTATCTATATAACCAACTATTGTGTTGCTCTTTTCCAGCTTTGAAAAAATAGAAAATTTAGAACAGGCTATACGAACAAGATGTCTGATTTTCTCAAAATATGTATCGAGGGAATATCTAAATCTGTTTCTCAAATCAATGCACAAGAAATTGGAAATGCGCTCTATGGACTACAAAATCTCGATAGTTCTGTTGTTTCAAAAGAGTTTATCGCAGCTCTGACGGAGAAAATCAAAGCTTCTTCGGCTATACTCGATGCTCAAGGTATCTGAAATGCGCTCTATGGACTCCAAAATCTCGATAGTTCTGTTGTTTCAAAAGAGTTTATCGCAGCTCTGACGGAGAAAATCAAAGCTTCTTCGGCTATACTTGATGCTCAAAATATTGGAAATGCACTGTATGGACTGCAAAATCTCGATAGTTCTGTTGTTTCAAAAGAGTTTATTGCGGCTCTTAGCGATAAAATCAAAGCTTCTTCTGATCCTCTTAATGCTCAAAGTATCTGAAATGCGCTCTATGGACTCCAAAATCTCGATAGTTCTGTTGTTTCAAAAGAGTTTATCGCAGCTCTGACGGAGAAAATCAAAGCTTCTTCTGATCCTCTTAATGCTCAAGGTATCTGAAATGCGCTCTATGGACTGCAAAATCTCGATAGTTCTGTTGTTTCAAAAGAGTTTATCGCAGCTCTGACGGAGAAAATCAAAGCTTCTTCTGATCCTCTTAATGCTCAAGAAATTGGAAATGCACTGTATGGACTCCAAAATCTCGATAGTTCTGTTGTTTCAAAAGAGTTTATCGCAGCTCTGACGGAGAAAATCAAAGCTTCTTCTGATCCTCTTAATGCTCAAGAAATTGGAAATGCACTGTATGGACTGCACTATTTTGATAACTGAAATGAAAAGTACGATGAAATATGAAAACTAAAATTATTATTTCTTAAAAGATTATATAATATTATTCCAAAAATAACTTCACCAAAAGACAGAAATTATCTCATCCATATTTTTTATTTGTATGGTATATCTGATTCTATACCTACAACATGGAAATATCGAAATGAATCTACATCATGGATAGAACAGGCTTTATTTCAGAAAGTACAGGTTCATTTTCCAGATACGCAAGCAAATGTGGTGCTCGATGGTATTGAGATGGATATATATATTCCTTCTCTCAAAATAAACATTGAGTGCGATGGAATTCATCATAGAGGAAATAAAATTTTTCGAGATGGAAAAAGAGATGCATATCTTATGGAAAAACATGATATCTGAACGATACGAATTTGACTAGACTCAGGGGAGAGATTGAAAATAGATTGTGGACATTCACTCTGAATTGTTTTTTTACTCCATATAAGTAAAACAAGTGTATCAGAAATAGTTTGAACAGTCTAAAATATATAAAGTTCTCTACTCCTCATCCCAAGCCCCACTATCAAGTCGACTGAGACTATTATCATTGAGAAAGAGGATAATCACTCAGATTATGATGCTCGCAAGAGCTGAAATCATAGGATGAGATGGCAAGAGATATCGATCTACGAGATCCCATATCCCTCTCCATATCATCACTGTAGCAATCATGAGGATCAGGATTTTTATGTCACTCACAACATTGATATAGGTAAACACTCGCTGATACCATGTTTTCTTTTTGTGAAATCCAAACATACTCGTTTTTAAAGATATATTTTGAGTAGTATAGCATATTATGAGAAGTTTATGCAAGAAAAAATCCCGCATTCTGCAGGATTTTTCACAAAGCAAGGGATATGTTTAGTATTTCCCAGATTTCACTCTCGCTATCTCGACTGAAACAGCTTCGATGTCGCACGAAGCATCCTGCATCTTTTGTAGAGCATCTGGCTGCCAGTAGAGATTTTGGCAGTATGCAGCATGTTTTTGGAGCATTTCGTCCTCAGATATATTATGAGATGAAGCATAGAGTGCGAGTGCGACGAGAAAGTCCATAGTTGCGATATAAGAAAATATATCTCTATACTAGCAAATTATCGCTTCAATGCAAAGTTATTTTTGAGTTTTTCACAAAAAATTGGATTGACGATTCGGGTTTTGTTTCTCCAGAAGTCCCCCTATCTGCCTTTCAGGCATCTTTCCCCAAAGGAGAAAGAGCATTTTGTAGCTCGTCCCCTCTCCCCTTGGGAGAGGGTTAGGGTGAGGGTTCGTCTGGTGAGCAGGGTTAGGTATTACCTATAATTATGAAAAAACACTTTTTCGACAATTTGTGCTTTTTTCTTTCGGAAAAGTTCAAAGTTTTTGTCATCCAGTTCAAGGATATAGTCGAACTTGGTTTTATTGCTCATGTAAAATGGAAGAAAGGTCTTATTTTTATTTTCTTTGACTTGAAAGCGTATCGAGTCTACTTTGATTCCAAAGACATTTTTAAAATAATTCAGGATAAAATTTTCAAAAGAGAGAGAAAGCATATCCCCTGTTTTCTTGAGAATATCGATAGAGTGCGTTGGGGTAATAAAGTTGGTTTTTACTCCCACAAGATTGAGATTATCTTCTTTTTCCTTAAAGCAAAAAACATGAGGTTTTATCGCTTTAAATCGACTCCTATCCTGCTCTATGAGGAGATAGTAGGGAATCTTTTTTGCGTCAGTATGATAGAGTTCTTTGATATAGAGAGGCCGATTTCATCCTGGACGCGCTCCCCACTCGATAAACCCGAGTGATTGAGTCTTACGATCATATTTGTACTCGAGATGCATAAATCCACGATAGTTGACTTCAGAAAGTCGCTGTCGAAGTTTTTCAAAAAATACCATCTCTGTCTTCGAAATCTTGGAAAAATCAATATTATAGCGAATCGGAAGAACAAAATTAAAATGTTTTTCGAGCTCTTCTCCATATTTTTCCATATACTCTCGAGTAAATTTTCGAGTTTCAATCAGATCGATCATGGATACTTCCCGTGCAAACAGGAGCATATAGAGATTGGTCCCATCCATATAAAAATCCAGAGAAAAGAGACTTCCTCCGATATACTGCTCACAGATATAGGTGTAGCTCTTCCCTATTTTCTGGAGAATATCAATGTATTCTTGCTCTGATTTAATTTTAAAAGTGAACGTCGATGAGCTTGCATTGGTTGGCTTGAGGATAAATGGAGTTCCAAGAAGATTTTCAAGCTCACTATAGCTCATTTTTTGAAGTGCCTTATACTCGAGAGTGATATTTTTTTTATGAGAGAGTTCCCCCAAGAAATCTATCATACGGTCTTTATCTCGAAAAATCCGAGGATCTATCTTGTTGTGAAATGCGAGGTTATAGGCATACAGTGCATATTTCGAGTACGCATCTCCTATAAAATACGGGATGAGTCGATACTCAGGATATTTTTGATAGATCTGCTTGATAAAGCGCTTCATCTCCACATAGTTTGCATAGTGCAAAATCTCGACTTTTTTGGGAAGCTTATAGAGCGTGAGATCACGCACTCCTCCATACAAGAGTACGATTTTGGTGTATGGAAGTGCTGCATGTCGGTCGATAGCATCTTGTGACATATGTCCGAGTCTCGTAAGAAACACGGTTTTTTGAATTTTCATAAAGCGCAAAATGGAAAATAACTGCGCTATTGTAAGTAATTTTTGCAAATAGCAAATACAAAGCTCCAAAGATTTCTTGCAAGTCTCGAAGAAATGACTATCGTAGAGACTCTTTTATGAATTTACACTTTTTGTATGCTCCAAGAACCGCTGTATCATCAAGAAATATCTCAGGCTCTTAGTCTGAAACCCTATCAGATTGAGGTCGTTTTGGAACTGACT
>JAMIGJ010000048.1:0-37464 GCA_035905775.1 Candidatus Altimarinota bacterium | reverse complement strand
CTTGTATGAATAAAAATATTTCGCTGGAAGAGTAAAATAGTTTTTGATAGCCATGAATACTATGAAAACTTCGATAGTTTTGACATTGGAAATTTATCGTTTTTAGAGAAATTCCTTTTAAAAGTATTTGTTTCTATAGTGAAACCTAGCACAATTTTTTTATTTTCTTGAGTTACAGTAGTAACTGAAGATATGAAAATGTATTATCCCCAGAAAAAAAAGGAGGTAATTTATAATTTTCCACTTTCAGATGACTTAGATCAGATTTCGGTGGACGATATATTATTGGAAAAATATAAAGATAATTTTATTTTGATATTTCAATGATGAGTTGTTCGAGAAAGATGAATTATGCAGTATCTAGAAATAGTCTCACTCATAAAAAATGATATTCAAAATATAAAGCTTCTTATTATCGGGAAGATAAATGAGGAAAAATTCGCTCATGAAATATGAGAATATATCAGAAAAAATAATTTGGAATCATATATCGAACTTATACCAAAGCTTCCTTTATTTGAAGTGTATAGATACACGAAACTTGCACATATTTGACTCAATTTTCTTCAACCATCTTTTAATAATAATCACGGAATTCAGATCAAGCTCTTTGAGTATCTCTCACTTGAAACTCCTATTATTGGCACGAATAATAATAAAAACTTTATTCGATTTATTTCCGATTTTGATGCTTGAATTGCGATAGATTATGGAAATATTAATCAGTGAGTACAGGCAGTAAAAGAAGTATATCATAATTATGATGTTTATAAACGCAATTGTATAAAAATTAAGAATAACTATACTTGGAAGAATGAAGAAAAAAAACTTCTGAATTTTTATAATAATTTATAATTTCAAATATGTGTTGAATAAATGGTATTACTTTTAGTGATACATCTCTTATAACGAGAATGAATGAAAAAATACAGCACCGTTGACCTGATGGTGTATGAGTTTTTATTGGTGAAAAAATCTCTTTCGGACAAGTGAGACTTTCTATTATCGATTTAAGTGACGCTTGAAGACAACCTATGTTTTATTCTAAAAATATTGGAGCATTTTATTGGGATAAATATAAGTGATACATAGATATAGATAATAATCTCGTACAAATTGAATTACTAGATAACTATTTTTCAATCGTTTTTAATGGAGAGATATATAATTATGAGGAAATAAAAAATGACTTAGTGAAAAAGTGATATATATTTACGACTCAGGGAGATACAGAAGTAATTCTTGCTTGATTTCAAGAGTACTGAAATAAAATACATAATATGCTCAACGGAATGTGGGCATTTTGTATATCAGATTTTTGACAAAATGAACTGATTTTTTCGAGAGATAGATTTTGAATTAAGCCTTTGTATTATTTTATTGATGAAGCTAAAAATATGATTTTTAGTTCTGAAATTAAAGCAATACTTGAATATACATGATATAAAAAAGAAATAAATGAAGATATGCTTATTTCATATCTGATATACAATAAAGATTTTCATATCTCTGAAACTTTTTTCAAAAATATCTTAAAATTAGAAAATGCACATTTTGCTGTATTTAATCAAAATACAAATGAGCTCTCAAAATATAGATATTGGGATCTAGAAATACGAGAAGATGTCTTACATAATACTCCATTTGAAGAGAGAAGAATGAAAGTAAAAAATGCCTTTCTTCACTCACTCAGACTTCATAATATAGCTGATGTAGAAGTTGGATCTTGTTTGAGTGGAGGAATAGATTCTTCGTCTATAGTTTGTTGCGTGAATAATATTTCGGATTGAAAAAGAAACATAAAGACTTTTTCAGCAGTTTTTATCTGAGACAAAGTAGATGAGAGTCAATATATAGATATAGTAAACAATAGTGTAAATTCATTATCTTATACAGTATCTCCAACATGAGCAGAATTATTGCAAGATCTCCAAAATTTAATACAAACACAAGAAGAGCCTTTTAACAGTACCAGTATTTACAATCAATATCGAGTTATGAAGTTGGTGCATGATGCTTGAATAAAAGTGACTCTTGATGGACAATGATGAGATGAAGTATTTGCTGGATATAATAGTTTTTATTCATTTTATATATTATATTATTTTAAAAGATTTCAGTTTAAAAAGCTCATTCAATTATTAATTTGAATGAGAAAATATTATTCACCAAATATTGTAAGATCTCTTGTTTTTCCTCTGTTATATGTTTTATTTCTCCTTATTCCTGATTCTTTAAAGACATATCTTTTAAAGAAGAGATTTTGATTATTACATATTCGTTATAAAAATTATAATAAAATTGATAAAAATAAAGTATGAACATCTGTACATAAATGGTTTTATTATCAACAATTAGAATGAATCCAAAGTCTTTTACGTTATGCTGATAAAAATTCTATGAGATGGTGAGTAGAATCTCGAGTTCCATTTTTAGAAAAATGACTTATTGAACTTGCTGCCATACTTCCATTTGAGGATAAAATAAACTGAGGTCTCACAAAATATATATTACGAGAATCTATGAAAGATTTACTTCCTGAACAAATCAAGAATAGATACGATAAAAAATGATTTGAAACACCAGAAGACAAATGGCTAAAATCTGAAAGTATGAAATCATATATGTTAGAATTATTTAGTGGAAAAGATTTATTTGTATCAAAATATATTGATACAAATAAATTCAATATTCTACTCAATGATTTTTTTGAAAATAAGAATCATAAATGAAGAGAAATTTGGAAGATTTTAAATTTAGAGTTATGGGGGAGAGAATATTTTAATAATGAGTCTTAATGAAACATAGTACAAAACTTCTTATTATTTGTCCTGAATATCCAGATCTACATGATACAGAGTATGGAGGGATTTTTGTAAAACAATATGTAGATTTAATAAAATCTTACTTCTCAGAGATATACGTTATTGTTCCTATTCCATATTTTCCAATTCCTAAATTTTTTTGTTATATTCCATTTTTGCGAAGTTTTTTAAAATATAAAAATTTTATTGGATATAACTATATGAATGTCACAATCTCTTATCCAAAATATGTACATCTTCCTATTTCATTTTTTCGTAAGAGATTATGACACACACATGCAAAAAAAATTCTCTACGAAATAAAGAAATCGCATCTATGATTTGATATCATTCATTCACATTTTACCTGGCCAAGTGGTTATGCAGCAGTTGAAATAAATCGAAAATATAATAAAAAGATTATATTAACATCCCATGAAGATAGAGATACTTTTCAAAATTATTTTTCATCTCAAAATGAAATATACATGAAAATTTGGTCTTGAGTTAATATGATTATCAGAGTAAATCAAGATGATATTTCAACTTTAAGATCTATAAATCCTAAGAGTACTTATATTCCAAATTCATATAATGATGATATATTTTTTTTATGAGATAAGAAAAAAAATCAAAAAAAAATTATAGTTTCTGTTTGATGATATAATTCTCAAAAAAATCATGAAACTTTACTGAAATCATGCTATGAGTTATCTCAAATCAGACAAGATTTTTATTGTTACCTTATTTGATCTTGACCTCTTGAAGAATACCTAAATAGTAAAATTCGAGAGTTATGATTAGAAAATTATGTTCTAATAACATGAAAAAAAAGTCAGAAAGAAATAGCTTTATACTTAAATCAAGCTGATATATTTGTGTTGCCTAGTTTAAGTGAAAGTTTTGGAATAGTTACTATTGAAGCGCTAGCTTCATGAGTTCCAGTCATTACAAGTAAAAACGGAGGAAGTGAAAATATAATTATAAATGATGATTATGGCTATATATATAATGATCCTAAAGATTCAGTAGAATTAACTAGGCTTATGAATCTATCATTTAATAAGAGTTGGGATTATAAAAAAATAGCTCAATATGCAAAAACAAACTTTAGTAAAAAAGTCGTAAAAAAGAAATATAGAAAAGTATTTGCATGAATTTTATAAATTATTATTTTCTTAATAAGATATCAATCTGAAAAGTATCTTTGTAATCATGAAGATTTATTTGCGTAAGAGAATTATTGTTGAATATATATGATTTATATCAATTTATATCAAGAAAATCAATAAATTCTTGTACATAAACTTCACTAAAATTTTTATAAAAATCAGGTGAAAACTCTAAAATTATCTCTATTCATTCATTTTCCTCTAAAGTCTTTTTCATTCATTTCATGACTTCAAATTCATATCATTCCACATCTATTTTAATAAAACGTATTTTTCAAGTTTCTATATTATTTTGAATATCATCAAATCTTTTTATTGATATTTTTTCTTGAATACCATCACTTTTTTCAAGTACAATAGAATCATTTCAATTATTCTCCGGATTTATATATATATTTATTTCTTCATTTTTATTTCATAATCCGTGTTCAAATAAGAATACGTTTGAAATATTGTTAATTCGTATATTTTCTTTTAAATATTTAATATTTTCTTTTACGGGCTCATATGCATAAACTCTTCATGATTCTCAAATTTTTTTCGATGAAATAATACTATAGTATCATAAATTTGCTCAAACATCTAAAAATATGTCTCAAGATTTTAAATTTTTTATAACATACTCACTTATATTTTTTTCATAATATCAGGCAATGAGGATGTCCTTAGATAGCGAAGATTTTGAAATATTTGTTTTAAATATTCACTTGATTCATCAAATATTTATTTTACATATCTTATCTCATCTTTGAGTTTTTTTAAAAATCCAATTATGTATAAAATATAATTGCTTAAATATAGGATATTTTCATATTCATGATCCATATAGTTTTTTTAGCATAAATAAAACAATATATTATAAAATTTCTAAACTAAAACAGTCGAACTCTATATCAGCTTTTTCTCAATATATAAATCACATATCTTCTATTTCTTGAGGAGAATACATAATATCATATACATGTACTTTCAATCATTTTGATATTAAAAGTTTTACAAGTGCAAGATTTCGAGAGTGGTAGAGTTCTTTTACATTTGGTCTATAGGTAATACCTTTTATAAGAAATATTATATCTTTCAGGGGCTTTTCTTTTTTTACAGCTTCCAGAATAATTCTCTCAGCCCAATACTGAACCATATTTTCATTTGTATCTCGTGCTGTTTGGAGAAGTGTCCTATATCATTCTTGATTTGTTTCATCCATTTTTTTTATCAGAAAATGAGGATAAACTGGGATACAGTGTCACCCAACTCAAGTAGAAGCAGTATGAATATGACAGTACTGATGGTTTGCAAATTCACGAGCTTCTGTAAAATCTATACCAAGAGCATCAGAAATCTTATAAAGTTCATTTGCAAGAGCGATATTTACATCTCTATAACATCATTCAATTACTTTTATATATTCAGCAGTCTTTGTATCTTTTACTCGAAAAAGGTTTGGAATGAATTGTCTATATATTTCATACACCTTAGTAGATGATTTTTCACTTACTCCTCAAATTACTTTTGGAAAGTCTTCAAAACGAGATAAGCTTACTCCGGTCATTATTCTTTCTGGAGAATATCCTAAATAGAAATCTTCTCACTCAATGAGCTTACTTTCTGTTTCTAATATTTTTTTGAGTCGAGTTTCAGTTGTGGTTGGAGGGAAAGTAGTTTCAAATATGACACTATCTCATTTTTTAAGATAGTTTCAAATATTTTTCGTAACACTATCTACAATTGAGTAGTCTGGAACATTATGTGCATCTATAAAAAGGGGAACAATCACAATAAAAACATTTCATTGTTCTGTATATTGCCAATTTGATGTTGCAAATAGTTCTTTTCCTCAAAATCTTGAGAGGAGTTCTCATAAACCATTTTCTTCTGGAATTGGATTTCATCCATTATTTATAAAATCACATCTTTTTTGATCAATATCAATTCATATTACTTGGATTCATTTTGATACGATATGTGCAGCAAGAGGAAGTCAAGCTTTTCAGAGTCATACTATATTTATTTTATTTATTTTGAACATGTGAAATACTAAAATATTATGAAATTTATAAAAAATTATTGGAGAATGTTTTCAAGTACTCTAAAACCATTTACTGAAGATGCATAGTCAGCTACATTTTTTCTTTCTCATCCATGTATAATAGTACAAAATTCTTCTAATTCCTCTTTGAGTTGGTTATTTTTTATCAGAACTCTTTCGTCTACGAGATAACTTATACTCAAATCCTGTCATTTTTGTGAGAGATATGTTTCAGGTTTATGAAAAAACTCGATTTTTCACAAGATAAGGTCTCAAATAATAGTGACATCTTGATAATATATTTTTATCTCACGTATCTTTTGTTGTGTGATACGATTTGCAGAAAGAATGATGTTTGTAGTATCTGCTTTCAAGAGAGCTGTTGCAGTATCAGAATTTATATTTTTTCAAACAACATGTATTGGAGTATTCTCAAAAAATGCTTGAACTAAATCTATATCGTGAATCATAAGATCTTCGGTAACACCAGTATCTCAAATCCTGGTACTAGCAGGATTATATCGAAAAAATTCTATTTGTTCCGGATTTCCTCGTTTGGTTAATTCTTCTTTCAAAAATTTAGAAACTACGTTGAACCTTTCAATAAAACCAACCCCAATTTTCCCATTATAATCTTCTTGTTGTATAATAGCTTCTAATTTTTCGATTTCTTCTTTATTCCCTACAATGGGCTTTTCTACAAAGATATTTTTTTTCATCCTGATATATTTTTCAAGATATAAAGAATGAAATTTTGTAGGAGCAACGATGTCTACAAAATCGAAATCTTTTGTATCAAAATCTTCGAGTTGTGTCGAATAGGTAATTTTTGTAGAAGATATCTTAAATGTTTCAGGGAACACATCAAAAGCATAAATGTGTTCAATAGAGTTAATATTTAAGAGATTTTGTAAATGGAATTGCCCCATTTTCCCAAGTCAGATAAGAAGAACTTTCATAAATTTATTGTATTATTTCAAGTAAGCTTTCAGCAATATATGACAATTCTTCTTCAGTAAGTCCAGGATATATCGGAAGAGAAAAAATATTTTGGCTGAGGTAATATGAAGTTGAATTTTCATCTTCGATGTATCACAGATCTTGGTAGTATGGCTGATTTTTTATGGTGATAGGATAGTGAATTGCAGTAGGAATTCATTTTTCTTGGAGTTTTTTTTGAATCGTTTCTCTAGAAACAGGAGAATCTTTTTTTACAAGAACCGTATATTGATGATATACATGAAATATTCCTTCACCTGTCTCTGGAAGTTGGAGGATATTCTGATTTTTTAAAAGAGTATTATATAAAGATGCATTTTTTCTTCTTTGATCATTAAATCATTCGAGACGAGAAAGTTGTACATTTCCTATTGCTGCAGCTATATTGGTCATTCTAAAATTATGTCCGAGCGCAGTATGATAATATTTTTCTTTTTGTCCATGATTATAGTAAAGTTTTGCTTTTTCATAATGCTCTTGGTGTCGAAAAAGAGTGATTCCTCCTTCAGAAGTTGACATATTCTTAGTTGCATAGAAGGAAAAACATGATATATCTCCAAAACTCCCAGCTTTTTTCTCATTTATCATGGCTCAATGTGATTGAGCGCAATCTTCTATGAGCCAAATATTTTTACTTTTACAATACTCGTATATTTTTTGAGCATCTTTCACAGGATTTCCATAGAGATGCACGATAATCACAGCGCGAGTTTTATGGGTAACAACTTTTTGTATTTCCTCAAGAGTGATATTGTACTGTATAGCATCAACATCAGCAAATACTACTTTTGCATTTTGAAAACGAACTGAATTTGCTGTTGCGATATAGGTAAAATTTGGAACAATTACTTCATCATCAGGTTGTATATCAACGGCTTTAAGTGCAAGATCAAGCGCAACAGTTCCATTACTTACACAAATTGGAAAAAAAGCCCCATCACTAATGTACGTATTAAAATCTGTTTCAAGTTTTTTTACTTCATTTCACTCCACAATCATTCCACTTTGCATTACTTGTACGACAGCATCTATTTCAGCTTGTCCAATATTTGTTTTAAAGAAAGAAATATTCATATAATTCAGGTTTAAGTATTAAATTTTATTTCCATTTTTATCAACTTGCCCGATAATCCTTCATGGATTTCCAACTACTAAGCTATAAGGAGGTACATCTTTTGTAACCATCGTTCCTGCTCATATCATTGCAAATTCTCCTATTGTAATACCACATTTTATAGTCGCATTTGCACCGATACTGACTCATTTTTCTACATAAGTTTGAGTGATTTTTTCCTCTCCCCAGATAAATGCTCTTGGGAAAAGATCATTGGTAAATGTGACAGAAGGACCAATAAAAATATCATCTTCTAAAATTACTCCATGGTATAGATTTACAGAGTTTTGTATCTTTACATTATTTCATATGACTACTCCACTATCTATGTAAACGTTATTTCCAATATTGCATCATGTTCCTATTTTTGCAGTAGAACGAATATGGGTAAAGTTCCACACTTTTGTATTTTCTCCGATTACAGCCCCATCTTCAATAATCCTATATTGTGCTTGGTTCATTGTATGTTTTAGAAAAATAATCAACAAGAAGTATAAAAAAATATTCTATCTTTCAAAAAGAAATGTTATATTCTTTTGAGATTTTTTATTTCTTTATAGAGAATTTTATAGTAGTTTATGTGTAAGAGTGAGAATATACAAAAGAAGATAGCTCCTATTGAAAGCAGGGATAGAAAGCTTTCTATACGAGTAAATCATACAAGTAATGGTTGTATAAACATATATCAAATAATTCCTAATCATGTGAGTATCACTAGGTTTTTGCCTATAAATTTAATGTCAAATCGAATTCTATATTCTTTTCAAAGGTAATATTCAGAGAGGATAACGATAATAAACCAGCCTATCCCTGTAGCAAGTGCTGCTCCTGCAACTCCTAAATAGTGAATGCACGCAAGATTTAGGACAATATTACAAAATATAGCCATCACAACAATATAGACTCTCTCTCTTACTTTTCCTATGCCAGCCATGATACTAAAATTTACATGTAAAAGAAAGTTAAAACAGAGAAATAAAATTGAATATCGTAAAATATCAGCAGAGGGAAGAAATTTTTCTCAAAATAAGACATATACAATATCTTTTGAAAATACAAAGAAGAATATACTACAAGCAAACGCAATTACGATAAAATTATTCTGAAATATTTCTTTTATGAGTCGTATTTTATCAAACTGTTTTTTTGATGCGAGCTCAGAAAAGAGAGGAAATAAAAATGTAAATATAGGTCATATGATGAGAAAAGGAATACCAATAATACTTTGATAATTTGTATAGTATCAAGCGTCTTGTGTGCCTAAGATATATAAAATCATTTGCATATCTATTTGGCTGAGTATGACTGATGCCTGAATTCATAAAAATACAGAAAGAGAATACAGAAAAATCTCTCGAAAGAGCTCCTTATCCCAAATAATTTTCTCATTTTTCAGATAGGGAAAATAGTATTTTTTAAAAAATAAAAATGAAGATATTATGATTCATATGTATAATCCAATAATCCAACTATATGAAAAATAGGTGAGAGTTTTCATGTCAATGAAGAGAAAAACAAAAACAGAAATCAAAACAAAACTCATTCGTATAAGTTCAACGAGTTTGTGGAGGAATGTATTTTGAATTGCAAGAAAAAAGGTATGTAGCATCTGAAAAATATTGATCCCCAAGAAGAAAAATGCAAATGCCTTTAATGCTCAAATTGCTGCTATATCCTGAAAGTAGGATACTGCTATAAAGTCTGCAGCGAAAAAGAAAAAGCAAGCAATACTAATCCCAGTTAAAAACTGAGCAATGAGAGTATAAGTGAGAATAGTTTTTACTTTATCGTATCGTTTTTCTTCAATATACTTTGGAATAAAAAAATTTAAGCTGTCGGTCAGTCATAAATCGTTATATGCAGAGATAAGAATCATCAGACTCATTATTCCATAGAGAATTCATACTTCGGAAACACTCAACTCTCATGAAATTATTATCTTTATAACATACCCAATAGGTCCGATAATAAAACTAAAGAGGTAGAGCCATACTCATTTTTTGAGAAATTTTTCTGCAAGACTTGCGTGTTGATCAATCATAGATTTCTAAATGAAAATGAAAATATTGTCACAACAAAGTATATACAAAAAAAAAACGGAGCAAATTTGCTTCGTTTTTTCTCTTTACTTTATACTATCTGCTATTGCTTCCATGACTCATATATCAAAAGGTCCAGGGATGATTTTTTCTACAGTAGGATTTGCTACGAGAGCAGCAAGTGCTTGTGCTGCTTGTATTTTCATATCATCTGTGATTTTTGAGATGCGCTTTTCGAGAGCTCCTTTAAATATTCCAGGGAAAACGAGAACATTATTGATCTGATTTGGATAGTCGCTGCGACCTGTTGCGACGATTTTTGCTCCAGCCGCATAGGCATCTTCGGGCATGATTTCGGGTGTTGGGTTTGCCATTGCAAATATGATAGCATCACGATTCATCGTTTGTACCATTTCTTTGGTGAGTGCTCCAGCAACAGAAACTCCAATAAATACATCTCGTCATTTCACGGCTTCAGGTAGTCCTCCTATAATACACTGTGATGAGCTTGGATCGAGAAGACACGCAGTATTGGTGACATTGGTCAGCATTTCTTTTACTGGATTGAGATCTTTTCGTCCTTTATGGATGACTCCAGCGCTATCTACTACCACGATATCTTTGACTCCGTAGAGCAGAAAAAGTTTCGTAATAGCAACTCCCGCAGCCCCAACTCAATTAATAACTACTTTTATTTCTTCTTTTTTCTTTCCGGTGATTTTGAGTGCATTAATAAGTCCCGCAAGACAGACAATCGCAGTTCCGTGCTGATCATCGTGAAATACGGGGATGTCAAGCTCTGTCTTGAGTCGCTCTTCGATCTCAAAACATCGTGGTGCAGAAATATCTTCGAGATTAATCCCTCCAAAAACAGGAGCAATATATTTAATAGTTTTTATGATTTCCTCTGTATCTTGTGTATCAAGCATGATAGGAAATGCATTGAGTCAGGCAAATTGTTTAAAAAGAGCACATTTTCACTCCATAACGGGAAGTCAAGCTTCTGGACCAATATTTCCAAGTCACAAAACAGCTGATCCATCTGAAATAACAGCGACGGTATTTGCCTTCAGGGTGTAATCATACACACTCTTTTTATCTTTTGCGATTGCTCGACAGGGTTCAGCAACTCCAGGTGAGTATACGGTTGAGAGGTCCTCTTTTGTGAGTATAGGAGTTTTCAAGTGAGTTGCTATTTTTCCTTGAAGTTTTTTATGTAGCTCAAGGGATTTTTCAAAATAATTCATAGCTTATGTGTTATATACTAATACTCTCATACTAAAAAAAATGCTTAAGAAATACTTAAGAACTATAATGTATGGATTGTTTTCTAAATGTAAAGAGACTTCGCAGGAGAAATTTTTACAAGTTTCAAAAAAAAGCTATTCTAGAGGAAAATTTATATCTTTATTTTCCCCCTATGTATCCATGGTTAAAAGTTGCTTCTTTGGGAATGGTGAGTTTTTTGAGTATGTATTTTTATTACATATTTTATCCATGGTATGGTGAGGATACAAGCTACCTTATTCACTTTCTCATTCTCAACACATTTTTATACCTTTCTTATAAATTTTTCTTTTTTCTCTTTCCTCGAGAAAAAACACAGGTTACATCTTGGAATATTCTTTTCTTTTTTCTAGTAGAATTATTTTTTCTTTGTTTGTGTTTCTTTTGATTTCAACAAGCTTCTATTGGTCTTTGAATCTTTGTGTTTTTTAAAATATCCTTTCTGCTTTTTTGTATCGCGATTTTATGGGCTATCATTTTTGCATTTGGAAAGACTCTTGTAAAAAAACTTCATATCTTTGAACATGATGAATCTCTCATATCTTGACTTACAGCACTCTGAATGGGATTTTGAGTATTTTGACTCGGGATGTTTCTACTAGGATATTTTTCACTGTATACGCTTCCAGTAGTGGCACTTTACATCATACTTCTTGCAGTTCTTTCTTACAAAAAATGTATCAAACTTTTTACTTCTTTTTCTGAGCCCATTGCTGAGTATGAGCATAATCTCGATGTAAAGGTAAGTTTGAGTCAAAAAATAAATATCTCTCAAATTATCGACGAGTTTCATCTTGGAGTTATTACGTTTTTGCTTTCTATTAATTTTATTTCAGCCTATAGACCATTCCCGATTGGTTGGGATGATCTCGGAGTATATATGAATTATCCAAGGCTTTTAGCTCAGTCTTGAGAGCTTCTCGCACTGGGGAAAATGTATTTTTGGGAACTCTACACGGGGATAGGATTTCTTACAGGGACACAAGTGGTTGCATTTTATCTCAATTCTTTTTCCGGAGTGATAGCAGCTCTTGTGGTATATTTTTCCGTAAGATATCTTTTGTGAGATCAAAAAACAAAGTTTAGTATTCCGCTTTTTATGGTAATGATACTTCTGGCACTCCCAATGACGGTATTTCAACTTGCAAAAGATATGAAACTCGATTATGGACTTCTCAGTATCACGGTTATAGCCCTTACTTTGTCTTTTCATCTCGTTACGAGTCAGATTGAAAAAACAAGAAAACAAAAAGTAATTCTTTTCTGAATCCTTGGCTTTCTTATAGGAATCGCGTTTTCTATAAAATTCACAGCTCTTTTATTACTGCTTTGAATCTTCGCTGTTATTTTTTATGCTCATCTTTCTCTTGCAGGTTTTTTTGGTTTTTTGAGTCTCTTTGTAGGAATTTTTACCCTTGGAGGTTTTTGGTCACTCATGAATGTGATCGTTCCTGAAGTAAGTCAATCTCAAAAAATGGTGTTTTCTCTATTTTGTCTGATATGAGCTGGTGTATTTTTTATCCTATGAAGCATATTTCAAAAACACAGTAAAAAACATTTTAAAGAAATACTGCTTGATGTGAGTATGATTTTAGTATGATTTGTACTTGCCATTATTCCATGGGGAGTGAAACATATCTGAGAGCTTGATAGTTTTGAAAATTTCTCTCTTTCAACTATCCTCGTCGGAAAAGCCGATCAGTATATAGCTGATTATTCTCTCATATATACCCCCGAAGAACTTCAGCAAAAAGAAGAAGCACTTGATCTCTATACTGAAAGTGGAAAAGTGACCAATGAAGATTTTGGTAGGTATTTTTGATATGAACCAGGGATAAATAATTATCTCAAACTTCCGTGGAACCTCACATTTCAAGTAAATCAAAAAGGAGAATTTACCGATATTACTTTTATTTTCTTCGCACTTATCCCGCTCATATTTCTTTTTCTTCCTTTTAAGAAACAAGTCTATATATTGCCGGTGATTTTTATAGAGATTTTTCTGCTTGCCTATTTTATACCGAGTCAAATATCAGAAATCCTCAGTTGAATATTTTCTCTTATAAACCTTCCAGAATGATATTTCTTTATTGCATTATTTTTTATAGTTCCATTTGTATATCTTTATTGTACTCTTGATCGGAGTCAAAAAATATCGAAACTCTTCTTGCTGAATTTTGCGTTTGCGACCCTCTATGTATTTTTATGGAGTATATCATCTTTTGGAATCGTATGGTATGGAATTACCATGTATTTTTCTTTTCTTCTCATGATCGCTCTTTCGCTCCAAAGTGCTCATAATACGGACGAAGATACAGCATATTCTTCTCTCTTTTTGAGTCTTGTGGTAGTTTGGGTATATATTCTCGTTTCTGTATTTCCACATGGAGTGACAAATCTCAGAACTGCAGGCTATCCTGAGTATAAACTCTGAAAACTCAGTCAAGAATTTTCACTTATGACGCTCCATCAAGATTATTTTTCTCTCCTTCATGCTATGAATATACAAGAAGATAAAAAAGAGGAGCTTTTCCAAATGTATAAAATGCAACTTCTCGATGCAGTAAAAGATCTTCCCAATGCTCAAGATTTTGTAGCTACCTTTCAGCTCATATCAACTCTTCCACAGATGGATAGCCTTTTACGAGATCTCTCTCGCTATGATATTGATCCTCAAGTAAATGCTTCATTTCAAAAAATCCAGCAAGATATGTATGAAGAAGTAATGCAAACATCAAAAGATTTACGAAGTGAAACTATTATCTATAGAGTCGGGACCTTTCTCAAATACTTTATATCAGAAAATCATAAACGTGTATTAGAAGACAGTCTCATCACGGCATTTGATACGTATATCTATGACGAAGATCCGACCATAACAAAAGAAAGATTTAAAAAACTTGATATTTCCTATATGCTCATTGATCTCAATGCAGCAACGATAGATCAAGATCCTGCCCAAAATCTCACAAAACGTTATGAGAATCTCCTTACATTTCTTGCGAAATCTCAAGCTAAACTTATAGAATCAGATAGTGTATGTTTGAAACTATGACTTGATCGCTATAAAGAACATCAAGATATCAATGCTTTTCTCCAGATTGCGACCGTCAATCATGGTACAAGAGAACTTAAACAGCAAAAATATGCTGCCTGTGTTGGAGAAATAGCTCGTCTCATATCTGAGAAAAAAGTAAGTAAGGACACATATCCATACCTTATGGTATATCAAAATGCACTTCCACAATTATGAGTACAAGAAACAGATGTTACTGGGATGATGAATGCTATCGCTCCATATGTAAGTCAGTGATATAAAGCTCTCTTTCAAGTTCAATAAAAAAATACTCCAAGTTCCTAAGAACTTGGAGTATTTTTTTGGAGATATGCCTCGAGTTTTCGTGCGATATGAGGACTTATGAGGTGTTCTATCTTACATGCGTTGATTACTGCTTCGTCAGGCTTTGCTCCGAGTGTATGGAGAAAAAAATCACTAAAGAGTTTTCGATTTTTTTTAATTTTTTCCACAGCATTTTTTCCAGTTTCGCTGAGCAGGATAAATTTATTTTTATCTTCTTCAATCCATTCTTTCTTGATAAGCGACTTGAGTCAGGTAGAGCAGCTCCCAGCTGTGATATCGAGCTCGCGAGCGATATCAATACTTCTGGCATAGCCCATATCTTCATGGAGCTCATCAATTGCGAGCAAATAATGTGCTGCAGAGTGAGAAATCTCATTTTCCTCAAATTCTTTCCAGACTTGGCTGACTTCGTGTGACATAGGGGAGAGTAAAAAAATATTTTTAGAGCACTGATTTCATCCACTCAAGATACTCAGGATTTTGTTCGTCTATTTCTATCACAGAAATTTCAGGGACTTCATAAGGATGATTTTTCTTAATAAAGGCAATGCATTTTTCTTTTTTTTCAGGGAGCGTTTTGATGAGGAGTATCAGTTCTGGGGATGATTGTATCTTTCCCTCCCAAAAAAAATATGATTTGATTGCGTTGATACGATTCACGCAGGCTGCAGATTTTGATCCCAAAAGTCCCTGAATAAATTTCTTACATTCACGAGGTTTATTTGGGTAGGTGGTTTTGATAATGATCATACCTGCATAATAAAATATATTTTTCTTAGTATATGTATATTTATATATTTAAAAGTGTTTCTCAAACTTTTTTTTGAGTTTTATATCGAGTGTTTCATTGGAAAATATAAGAAATTGCTGTATCAAGACTTCAAGAAATATGCAAGTTTTTTAGCTCACGTGTGATAAGAGAAAAATATTTTAAAGTTTCATTGGCTTTTTCCTCTCTTTTTTGAGGATTATAATGAGAAAGAGGCATAGTTCTAAGATTATGGACTCTATCGCAGAGTTTTATTTTTATAAGTTCTCGAGCGAGTTTTTGGATATTCACTTCGTCTATGTGTATTCCTTTTTCATGAGCTAAATTTCTTAAAAAATCTTGGAGAGATTGTAAATCTTGGAATCGAGAGTAATAGAACGTATCTCTTTCTGCTTTGTATTGTATATCTGGTTTACTCAAAGCAGCAACTCACAGTGCAACAATATTTCAAAAATCTTTCTGAAGTGTTTCAAATGTTTCTTCTAGAATATCTTCTAAACTATCATGAAGTAGAGCAATAGTAATACTGTCAAAACTCACATTTGATGAGGAATTTTCTACATAGAGCTTTGCTACTTCAACGAGATGAGAACTATAATTTTCACCAGTAATTCTCAATTTTTTTGAAAAATGTGTTTCAAAACGAGAGATTACTCTTTGTATTTTTTCTTTTCATTCTCATCATATAATAATTCCAGAGTCCTTAATAAACTCAAAAAAACTCTCTGAATATTCTGGAAAGGTTCATGTTTCACGGATATGTGACATACATGAAAATGAAAAATATTTCTCTTAATTTACAGAAAAAATAATATATTGCAAATATATCCTGTTATTTTTTAATATATTATATTTTTTTCTCTGAAAGTTGGTATTTACTCCAAAAATCTTTTCTGAAATTTTCATAATTTCCTTGTTGTATCGCTTCTCGTGACTTTTGAGAAAGCTCAAGGAGAAAATAGAGATTATGGTAGGAAAGAAGACTCATTCCGTACATCTCATTTTCACAGATGAGATGTCTCAAGTATCCACGGGTATAGTTTTGGCACACTTTACAGTTGCATTCTGGATCGAGTCTCTCCGTCGAAAACTTATGTTTTTCATTTTTGATACGGATATTTCCATAAGTTCCAAATGCCATTCCATGACGACCGATGCGAGTTGGGAGGACACAGTCAAACATATCAATTCAGCGATATATTCATTCGATGAGATCTTCGGGAGTCCCAACACCCATGAGGTAGCGAGGTTTGTTTTCTGGGAGGATTTCTTTCATTATATCTAATATTCTATACATATCTTCTTTTGATTCTCACACAGAAAGCCCCCCGATAGATATCCCTGGTGTATCGAGATGTTTGATAAACTCTGCTGATTCTCGTCGCAAATCATCATAGATTACTCCTTGGACGATTCCAAAAAGTGCTTGTTCATGAAGTCATCTTTCTTTTCGGATTTCATTATTTTTGAGCCACTGATCTTTGCTTCGCTGTGCCCAACGATGCGTTCGCTCCATCGCAGCACGAGCATATTCGTGACTACTTGTTCCAGGAGCGCATTCATCAAAAGCCATGATGATATCAGCTCCGATATTACTTTGGATATCCATCACACGCTCCGGAGAAAAAAAATGTTTGCTTCCATCGATATAACTGCGAAAATGGACTCCATCTTCGGTGATCTTTACAAGACTTTCCTTATTTTTGAAACCATTTTCTCCAGTTTGCCCGAGAGAAAATACCTGAAACCCTCCAGAATCAGTAAGTATCGGCTTATGATAGTTTTGGAAATGATGCGCTCATCAAAAATGACTGACTGTCTCGTCTCCAGGACGCAGATAGAGATGATAGGTATTATTCAGGATGATTTGAGCTCCCATTTCATCAAGATCGGCTTTTGAGATTCATTTTACTGTAGCCTTGGTTCCTACAGGCATAAAAATAGGAGTTTGTATTTTTCAGTGAGATGTTTCTATCTCTCACGCACGAGCAAAACCATCGGTATGTTGAAGTGTAAATTGGAACATAATAGAATTTTTTATAAAAATGTAGGGAATGCAGATCTGCATTCCCTACGGGATTTTCTCATACATTATACAAAAAAATTAGATTTCTCCAAGCTGTTTTTTGAGTTCTTCGACATTTTCTTGGAGTTTTTGATTGCGTTCCTGAATCTGTGTACTGGTATAAAATTTATGATCTTGTATCACATCGAGTGCCGCATGATGCCAGTCTGGATCACGAATCTTGATTTGTTTTATCGTTTCTCGTTCTTTTTTGAGTTTTTCTGCGATATCAAAGAAATCATCTCTTCCGAGATTATCCATATCAGCATCTTTGATAATCTTTTCCAGGAGATTTTTGGGTTCTCTTGCAGGAATAGTGGCAAGGATGATATCCTCTATTATTTTTATTTTTTCTTCTTTATAGAGTACGGTTCTTAGGTAATTTTGTGCTATTTTTGCTCAGATAGGCTCATTTTCATCATACTGTATCACAAAACCGGTATCATGAAAGAGGGCTGCAATCGCAAGCATCTCTATCTCATCTGGGCTACATCCCTCAACACTTCCGAGATAGATGGCTCGCTCCATCACGGAAAGTGCATGATCATATTGATGATAATAGAGTCCATCAAGTGGAAGCAGAAGATAGTTGACGTAATTTTTGATATCTGTAATGAGCTCTTTGTTCATGATATTTTTTTTAAAATAATTTGGTAATATCATTATATGCTATCAAAACAGAAAGTGCAATTAAAAGCAGGAAAAAAAATACATGAAGATGATTTTCTATCTGAACTATGACTTTATTTTTCCCAAAAATGAGTTCCAAAAAACTTCGAACCCAAAGAAGCAAGATTCGTCATCCGTCAAGAGCAGGGATAGGAAGCAAGTTAAATACTCATAAATTTATGGAAATTAGAGCAGAAAGCAAGAGAAGAAACATGACCCCACTCGCAAGAGACTCTGTAACTACACTGACGATTCATATCGGTCCAGCCATTTGATCAATCGCTTCTTCGCGATCTTTTGGGGTTTCTGGAGCTACGACTTTTTTTAGAAGCATCGCAAGTCATGAGAGGGTGAGTCGAGACTGTACATAGGTTTCAATTCCTGCGTATTTGAGTGCATCTCATACTCAATATTGGTGTTTAAAGTCTTCATTGATACTATGGTTCGGTGAAAGGTAGCTTCCGATTTTTCCTTCACTTGATGGGGTGATTTGTATCGTTTCTTCTCCTGGTATGACACAATTCCCCGTATCTGTACATATTCTTTTTACCCTAAAACTCAATGTTTTGGATGCATTTTGAGAAATTTTTTCTTGGAGGAGAGCTATATTATCTATAGCTTCTCCGTTTACACTCAGAAGCATATCTCACTCTTTGATTCCTGCTTTTTCTGCGATCGAATTCGCTACTGGGTAGAGGAGAATTCCTGGATTTTCGAGGATGAGACCAGATTCTATCGCTTGCTCAAATGTGGGGATAATCTTACTCTCAAGCTGTGTTGGGATTACGGTGTTGACTCAAACTGGTTTTACCCCTACGAGAAAGAGGATGAAAAATATGACAAAGGCAAGGATAAAATTCATTACCACACCAGCTATGAGTACGGCTGTTTTTTGCCAGATATTTTTTTCAAAGAAATTTTTTCATGTAGGTGCACCAGGATGCTCTGGAGATTCTCCTGAGATTTTTACAAAACCTCCAAGGGGGATCCAATTGAGCGAAAAAAGAGTTCCAGATTTGTTTTTCCAAAGTTTTTTTACTCGCGGAGGGATACCAAGTCCAAATTCATCCACCTGTATTTTAAAGATACGAGCTGTTTTATAGTGTCCATACTCGTGGAGTAACACAATAATCGAAAACATTACAAGACTCACGAAAATTCACAAAAATACCATAGATGAGTTTCAAAAAATAATAGGGGGATTTTATAGTATTTTGAGCCTTTTTCAAATCTTTTTTCTCCAGAGAGGGAATATTTGATTTTTTGCCTTTTTTCTTGTATACTAAAGAAAATATTTTTAAATACATTAAGTATGGCTGAAAATACTCCGCGAGAAGCACGAGAATCTGCAAATGAAAATAATCGACCACAGAAAAAATCAATGTCGTCAGCTACATTTCTCCAACAATTTGTAACGGACTATATTGCGAAAAGACCAGAAGCACTCAAAAACGAACTTGTGGAAGAGGCTATGACAAAAGATAATCTCAGTGGAACAAAGCTCGCGCAAGCGCTCGCTGAGTTTCGAGCAAGTGATGAAAAATATAATACAGTTGATATATCAGGAGAATCAATAGATATATTTCTTATAAGAAAATATTTAGCAAAAGGATTTGTGGAAATCTCTAAATCACGGCAAGATCTTGAGGAGAAGATTCTGAAAGAATATGACATGACTCCAGAAATATATCAGCAAAAAATTGCAGCCAAAGTAAAAGACCTATGAAATCAAGGTCTGCAAGAACTGCTTCTTTCAGAACAGAAACTTCGTATTTTTCTCAAAAAAACGCTTGGAACTGAAGCAAAACCAAGAGTAACTTTTGATTTTTTGAAGGGAGTATCTGAATCTCAAATCCAATCAAGACTCAAAACAATTCCTGAGCCCGATAAATCTGAGATAAGTGCAACACTTCTCAAAATCAATAATGGTGGAGCTCCTCGAGATGATGAAATGAGACAAATCATCGAAAGTTCACTTTTGACAGAAGCTCAAAAAATAGCTTTTGTACATCAGTTTGTACCATTTGTAACTCTGCAGGAAGCTCTTGATATGGGGCTTATCGATGAAGTAAAACTCAAAAAAACAAAAAGTGATTTTATTGAAGCAGCAACGAGAGATCAAAAGCTAACGGCAGAAAATATTCAAGAAGTAGAAAAAACACTTTTAGCAAAAGATATTCGCATCGCAACGAAAGATCTTATAAAATCGGAAGCTTGAGTGAAGGCTCTGAGCGAAAAAGTGGGATTTTCACAGTTTGAAGCAGATATTCGAGCCACTCAAGAAGAAGCTTTGGAAGAACTGCGCAAAGATGGGCCTACAAATTTTGAAGCCCTCAAAGTATTTTTAGCAAGTTTAGGAGAAGCAAAATGTAAAAATGCGAGTTTATTTTCACCCGGAAATATCGTAAAGTTTACAAAAAAACGTGCTTCAGGAGATATGGATATTGATTATATCCGTATTGTAGATTTTGATGATGATACGAAAGTTTTTCGGTATCAAAATATCGGAAATGAAAGTGTGAATCTGAAAAATCCAGGAGAAGCAAAAGAGTCTCGATATGAAGATTTTGCTTCAAATATGAAGCTTGATCCTACGAGTCTTGAAGTGATGACACTTGATACTTTGAAAGATAGTATAAAAAAATGAAAAGTGGAGAGTAGTGAGCTCACTCTTCTGAATGCAAGTGATTTGCAAGGAGAAGAGATGTCAGAAAAACGAAGCGAAATATTACAATATGAACTTACACAACTTCAAAAAGAGCTTCAAGATTTACAAAACGAGCAAACGAAAAAATCAGCTTCAGGAAAGAAAGATACAGATCTCGAAGCAAAAATAGCGAGTAAAAAAAGAGAAATATCAAGCTTACAATGACGCAGTCAAGATCTTGAAATGCTCAAAAATCTTGCAAATAAGCAAGAAATCATCTCAAAACTCGATGATATCGATCCAGATGGGAAATGACTGGGGCTAGATAAAAATGTAGCGTTTCATACAGGAAAAGGAGAAGACTGGAACACCTATACTATTATAGAAAATCCTGATTTTGAAGCTTGGACTATAAAAATCCAAAGTCGTGCTGGTGTTGAGAAACCCATGAGCTTGGATGCCTTTTATGCGCAATTTAAAAAGAAAGGTGCGAAACGAGTGAAACGAGTTCATACTCCAGAAGATCTCGTAAGTTCCATAGATTCTTGGAAAGATATTGCTTTTAAAGATGGAGATATTATCCAAAAAGATGCAGAAGATGGAGAATGAAAAAAAGCAGATAGAGCTGTAGAGTATCTCGGATCAAAAGAAAACGATACTTTGCTAAAAATAGTATCTCTTTCTGGTGGTATTGCAGAAGTACAAGTAGGGGAGAGAAAAGAAGCAAAGCTTTCTGATGCCGAAAAAGCAAGATGAGATAAAAAGGATGTATTACATATACAATGAGCCTCAACAGAGCAGTGGAGCCTAGATGAACTTAAAAGATACATAGAAGATAATAAACTGAGTCCTGATTGGAGAATAGGGAAAACTATTAAGGTGATTCCAGAAGAACATCGAAATAAATTTCATGGTTCTTTTACAGAAAGACTGTTTAAAAATATATCACTCTACGAACTCATTCATGGATGAAAAATGGTTATTGAAGGGATTACTGAGTCTATGAAGCGTGGGAGTGATGTGAAATCAGCAAAAGCTGCTCTTGCGATGGGATGATTTCTTCCAGAAGAGCTCAAAGAAGATTTACGAAGTAAAGTAGAATCAGCTGAGTCAGAAGAAATGGATAAGGCTCTTAAACAATTGGGTTCAGTTGATTCTCCAATTGCTATAGAAAGAATTCGAAAATGGCTTCTTAATAAAGATACTCCTGAGTATAAAAAAGAAGCAGGACTATTATTTATGTTGGAAAAATATGGTCATCTTACATCAAAAAATGCTGGAAAAGATGGATGACTCTATCAATTTAGGTGAAAATTTTTATGGTATGAAGCGCTTTGAGGACATAAAAATGATGCACTGTATAATGAAATAAAAGCAAATGCAGAAGCAGAGGGGCAGACCTTTACAGAAGAAAAACTCGTTCATATGCTTCTCAAAAAACAATGTAGTGGAAATCATTATTCTGGAATACATCGAAGATCAAGACTGCATAAAGAATATGAAAATAAATGGAAGTCTTGAGTTGAAGGCGAAATCGAAAAATGATATAAAGATGCGAGTAATTTTCGACAAACAAGTACCATAGTAAAAGAATGACTTTGAGAGGCTACATGAGGAACGACTTCAAATGCTTTTGGTTGGGCAAAAAAATGAGTGGAGCGCGGAGGAAGTTTAGAAGATATGACAAAAATACCATTTGCTATACTTTATTCGTGAGCTTGTTTTGATCTCGATCAGGTAACCTATACGAAGGTAAAATGACTCTGGGATTGAGATGGACAACCTATTATCGCTCTTCGTATGTTTGCTAATACTGGGACGATGAAATTATTTAATAAGATTATACTTCAACTTTCTCAAGAAATTGGGGATGCATATCCAGACGAATTTCCAAATATCAAAGCAGAAGCAAAAAAACTCTATGAAGATGCTCAATCAGGAAATTGAGAAGAAAAAGAAAGACTTACGAGAGCTATAAATTTTTGGAAAAAATATGGAACTCCGCTTTCTCGTGGGATGCATCTGTCTCTCCAACCCGATACAAAATATAGTGCAACTGATACGATTATTCGTCGAAAAAGAGAACAAAACTCAGATTATGCCGAGTATTATAATCTTGTTCGTGGTGCAGTTTGAGAATGAAATGCATACAATAAAGACTTTGTAGATGATGCAATAGGGGAAACGGGAGTATTTGGACTCAATCCATATGATATAAGCTTAAAGTATCTTATTTTTGATCAAGGAGGTTGATTTCGGGAAAAGTCTATTGGTCCTAAGATTTGGAACCGTTATGTTGATGATATCAATGCAACTCGTGATAAGATACTGGTAGCAGGAGAAGAGCTGGATAGTCCAAAAAACAGAGCAGAACAAGAAAGATACATCGCAGAACTTTTACAAGATATCATAGGAGCATTTTATGAAATGTGAGCACTCAGAACAGATTATATCTTTGGACTTAATAAGGGGACATCAACTGTCTGACGAGAACTTAATAAATGGGGGTTTAATCTTGAACAGGATCTTGGAGCAGTTTCCTCTGTAGATATCATGAATGGAGATTATAATAATGTTTTTCGAAATGTAGCAAGAAATATCATATCAGGAAATACTGGAAGTGGAACGGATACGTCCCCAGATGTACTCATGAGAAAAATCAAAGATCAAACTGCGAGTAATCTCAACAAAAAAACAGATTATATGGATTAAAATAAAAAAACAGTCTCAAGCTTTCAAGCTTGAGACTGTTTTTTACTTCTTCCAATTCGTCAGCAGCGTATCCATCTCGACTTTTTTGATATCACTACTTCCTGGATCTTGCCATTGCACGATAGCTTTTACTTCCATACGATCATTGTTTGATGTTCCAGTACTTCATGATGGAGTGAGATAGCGTACTTGTATCTCACGAGTATATCGAGGATAAAATCAGGAACCCGTATTTTGGGTATAAAATCATCGAGTATCTTTAAAAACTTCAAAGAGTCAGAGATATCAAGTATCTGTATAGTCATTATTTCCCCCATGATTTTGAATTCATATAAAAAAACGATTATTTGTGTCCCGTGAAATACGTATTCCTTGGGAGGTACTATGTGTTATATCAGTGGTGGCAGTAGTATTTCAAACACAACTTCCACTATAGTTCATCACATTCCAACAATTTGCAGGATCAGCTCCATACAGTATCCAGTTCGTATCCCGAATATTGGTCATCGCTTCCAGCCCGTCTCGTGCTATCTGAATAGCTTCGATGCGATTTCCGGTTGAGTTCGCAAGCTTTTGAGATGAACTCATCAGCAGATAGACTCATGTCACTCCACTCGTGATAATCAAAAGCACTATCATCGCTTCAATGATAGAACTCGCTTTTTTATGAAAATACATACAATTATTTCAGTAAAAAAATATAATCTCAGTATAAAAAATATTTATAAAAAGTACAAGGAAAGTGTATATATTTTTTCCTTTACAAAATATTATTTTCCTATACAATCCCCAAGCCTTAACCTCATATAATTATTATGCAACGCTTTTCTATCCATGATGAACACAAAGTAAAGGAACTTCTGCGCGCACACAAGATCCCTGCTTTTCGTTATGGACAGATAGAAAATGCTATCTACAAGAACTTTGTAGATAATTTTCAAGATATTCAAACGATTCCGAAAGAGCTTCGAAATCTCTTAGAAGAACATTGTTTTTTTGATTCACTTCTTCTCGATCATCGAGCAGAAAGTTCGAATAAACAAACTACTAAATTTCTCTTTCAAACCGAGGATGGAAAACTCATTGAGTCAGTGATTATGCGTCACTTGACGGGGAGAAATACGCTCTGTATCAGCTGTCAAGCAGGCTGTCCTATGGCTTGTACTTTTTGTGCAACCGGAAAACTTGGACTTCAAAAAAATCTCCAAGTACATGAAATAGTAGAACAAGTCTTTTATGCTGCAAAAGTCCTCGAATCAGAGGGGAGAAAACTACGTAATGTTGTTTTTATGGGGATGGGGGAACCGATGCTCAACTATGATGCGATGAAGGAATCAATTCATATCTTTACCAATCAGAAAAAATTTGATCTTTCTGGACGACGAGTCACGGTCTCTACTTGTGGTATCGTTCCCGGAATTGATAAATTTACCCAGGATTTTCCCCAAACGAGCCTCGCAATCAGTCTCCATGCTCCAAACGATGAGATACGAAGATCTATCATGCCGGTAGATCATACCTATGATCTGGAAAAACTCATGAGCTCACTTCAGAGATATACAGAAAAAACAAATAAGCGAATATTTTATGAATATATCATGATCAATGGAGTCAATGATCATATCAAACTCGCTGATGAACTCGGAAAACTCTTACAGGGACGTCTCGCGCATGTAAATTTTATCCCCTATAATCCTGGGGAAGGGACATCATCTGATTGATACAGTGCGACTCCACGATTTATCATCGAAAAATTTCAAAGAATTCTTGAAAAATATGGAATCCCATCCACCATCAGAGCCACTATGGGAGATGACATCGCAGCTGCCTGTGGGCAGCTTGCACGAAAAAAGAAGCAGGAAGAAGAAGAGGTATAAATTACTTCTTTTTTTCTTTATTATTTTCTTTTTCTCTATACAATACTTCAAATTTACTTGTTTATACTCTTATATGAAACCTATTCTTTTCCGATTAATTTTTACTATCTTAGCAGGATTTCTTGCTTTGATATTTGCACTTCCATGGTCATATTTTGGTATCAGTGTACCATTTTCAGGACCAGATTATAAACTCGGTCTTGACCTGCAGTGAGGGATAGAACTGGATTATAAGATAGATTTAGAAGAAGTTCGAAAAGAAGAAGGATATAATTCCCAAAGAGAGGCTTCTATCATCGAAGGATTGAAATCTGTAGTAGAAAAGAGAATAGGTTCACTCAATATTAATGACTCCACGATTTCAAGTGCGAGTTACGGTGATGAAGAACATATCATCGTACAAATTCCACTCAAAGCTAATGATGCACTGCAAAATTCGGCAAATATAGAACGAGCCAAAGAAGCGATAGGAAAAGTGGTGAAAATAGAGTTTAAAGAAATACGTGATTCTATTACTGAGGCAGACAGAGAAGAGCGAAAAAAACTTGCTCAAGAAGTATTTTTAAAAGTAAATGAAAAACCAGAAGACTTTCTCATTGAGACTCAGCGTTATGCAAATAACTATGAGGGGATTGAGCTTGGAACCACTCAAAATATAGAGACATTTTTTACTCAAACAGGAACAGAGCTCAAAATAGGAGAAAATGGGATAAGCAGTGAAATCATCTCGGTATCAAATGACCAAGATGAAGCAGGATATATGGTGTATGAAAAAGATAGAGATGAATATCACTACATCATTGTAGCAGCTGAACCATCTATGTGGAAGCCAGCGAAAGATTCAAAAGGAAGAATACTCAATGACAAGTATTTTTCAAAAGCTTCAGTACAACTCAATGAAGCATTTCAACCGATGATAGAGCTTACTTTTAATAATGAAGGAGCTGAAATATTTGGAGAACTCACGAAACGACTTATTGGGCAGCCGATAGCTATATTTGTAGGAGGAGAGATGCTCACGGCTCCAACAGTACAAGATGCGATTGTAACCGGAAAAGCAGTCATAACTGGAGATTATACCCCAGAATCAGCTGCAAAACTTGCCACAGATATCAATACGTGAGTTGTTCCTGCTCCACTCTATCTTACTAGTGAGCGAACAATTGACGCGAGACTGTGAGCTGATTCACTTGAAAAAATCATATATTCTGGAATATTTAGTTTTTTATGTATCTTGGTGTTTTTAGGGATAGTATATCGAGTATCTGGACTCATTGCTGGAGTAGCTCTGTTTCTCTATATTGTATTTGTACTCGTAGTACTCAAACAATTTGGAATTGTTCAAACACTTGCTTCTCTTGGTGGTTTAGTCCTTTCCATCGGTATGGCAATCGATGCAAATATCCTTATTTTTGAACGTATGAAGGATGAATTGCGTAAATGAAAAACCTTGGAAGAGTCTCAAAATATAGGATTTCAAGAGTCATTTTCTGCGATTTGGGATTCAAATATTACGGGACTGATAGTTTCACTCATCCTCTTTATATTTGGGATTAATATGATTAAATGATTTGGTCTTACCCTTGGAATTGGGATTATCGTAAGTCTCTTTTCCGTCTATTATGTGAGCCGTGTATTACTCAAACTCCTTGCTCAAACAGGTATTTCAAAGGAAAAATTTATTTGAAAACTCTAATATATGAACCTCAATACACTATACAAATATATCACTCCACAGGGAGATATAAAATCTCAAAGCCTCAGTGAAATGTTTTCTCAAAGTGAAAAAACTCTTTTATACGTCTACCCGCGGGATAATACTCCAGGATGTACGCTTGAAAATAAAAGTTTTTCGTGTCTGAAAACTGATTTTGAAAAACAGGGGATAGCTTTGGTATGACTCTCTCAAGATAGCATCGAAAGTCATGAAGCATTTCAAAAGCAACACGCTCTTGAAATTCCTCTTCTGAGTGATCCTGAACTCCTTCTTCATAAAGAGCTTGGTGCGTATGGAGAAAAAAATAACTATGGAAAAATAGTAACAGGAGTCATACGCTCAACTTTTCTATTTGATCGGTCGTGAAATCTCCTCAAATCTTGGAAAAATGTAAAAGCTACAGGACACGCAGAAAAAATATTGAAAGAACTTCAAACATAAAAACTCGCTTAGCGAGTTTTTATATTGTATCTCAAGGTATCAATGTCTCCAGCTCCTTGCAAGAGAATAATGCTCGAATTTGGATTTTTTTGTTCATACCCCAATATCATCTCCAGCGTATCTTCAAATCCATTTCCAAAGATCGCATTTTTATGGTGAAGAGATTGTACCAAAGTTTCGGCACTTATTTTTTGCATGTCTTCTACGGAATCGCGCGACGCATAGATATTGGGAATAATAACCATATCAGCATCAGAAAAACAGTTTTGAAATCCTTCGAAAAGTTCAAGAGTTCGGCTATATTGATGTGGCTGAAATATCACCAACAACTTTTTCTCAGGATATCATTCTTTCAGTGCTTTGAGCGTTACAGAGATTTCTGTCGGATGATGTCCATAATCACTCATAAGCATGTTTCCATATTCTGTGGTTCCTATAATCTCCATACGTCTCCAAACTCCTCTATAATTTTGGAGAGTTTCTAGAATAACTTCGTCTGAAACTCCAATCATATGAGCTACGACATACGCAAGTTTTGCGTCAAGCAGAATATGTTCTCCCGGCACTTGCATCTCTATTTTTGGAAAGAGAGATTCTTTTCCTTGAAACATATATCATTTTTGATTCACTCAAATGTAGGAAATATCAGACCGTTTTCAAACTATTTCTTGAGAATTTTCATCATCAATGCTATATATCACAAAACCTCCAGGGAGAACACGGTCAATCATCTTTGCAAATGCATCTCTATAACTTTTCGGAGTTTTAAAATAGTCAGCATGATCATACTCAATATTGGTAATAACGAGTACGAGAGGGGAGTAAGCCAGAAAATGTTCTTTGTATTCACATGCTTCAATAGAAAAATAATCTCAGGATGAGTTATTTGTATGGCTATAAAAATTTTTTCATCCAAATTCTTTGAGAAGAGTTCAGATAACACTATAAAAACTTTCTCCTGAATTTTTGAGGATGAGACTGACGAGACTCGTGGTCGTGGATTTTCCATGAGTTCCTGAAATAGCAATCAGTTTATGAGGATTGGCAACTTCAGAGAGTGCCAGATTGTATTTGAGAGATGGGATACCAAGTTTCTGAGCTTTTTGAAGCTCTTCTTGATGTGCTGGAACGGCTTCAGAATAAATGACTTTTTCAAAGCTTCTATCAATACGCGCTTCATCTTGTCCGATGATAATATCCATTCCTTCATTTTTGAGAGTTTCTATGAGTGAGGACTCATTTTTATCGCTTCCAAATACTTCATAGCCCCGTGAAAGATAGTATCTCGCAAGTGCTGAGACTCCAATCCCTCCAATTCCAATACAATATATTTTTTTCATAGTTTTAAATATTTTTTAAAAGTTCTTCCTGTACTTTGAGAAAAGTTTCATTTTCGAGATCTATGAGTTCTTCTTCTCGAAACTTTGAGAGTACCCAATCAGCAGTATCGTAGCGACTATCTTTTCCCACTCCGATTTTGATACGTTTCCAAGATTCTCCAAAATATTTGATAATATCTTTGACTCCATTATGACCTCCAGCGCTTCCTGTTTCTCGCACACGTATTTTCCCAAAATCCATATCTTTATCATCATAGACGACGATGAAATCTTTTGCCTCATATTTATAGAATTGAGCTATTTTTTGCAGGGAAGTTCCAGAGAGATTCATAAAAGTTTGAGGTTTTACGAGGAGTATTTTTTCTCCGCTCATTGCACCTTCTGATATTTCTGCAAGAAACTTTGACTCATATTTCCACTCACTCCAGAGACCGGTCTCTAGAGACCGGTCTCATTTTTGGAGAAAATCCAAAAACATAAAACCCACATTGTGACGTGTGAGAGCGTATTTTTCTCCAGGATTTCCAAGTCAAACGATGAGTTTCATGTGGCAAGATAATAAAAAAAGATTTCTCATAGTATATGAAAAATCTTTGAATTTGCGAGAAAATATTAGAAAAAATATTTTACAATGAAAAGTTGAAATTTTTGTGCAAAGTGAGAAAAGTAGCGAAAAAAGAGATTATGAGATGATTTTTCAAGGAGTCAGAAATCAAAAACATAGATATTTTCTCCGTCAGTGAGGAGGTTATGAATCTCGTTTGGATGCACGATAATATCACTTCCGAGTAAATCGAGAAATACTCCTTCTTTGAGCCACATGACTTCATTTGCGATGATGAGACGCTTAAATTTTGAGAGCAGTTTGGGTGACGCTTCCAGATGCTTCCGAGAAAGCTTTTCTCCCTGTATACAGACCTGTTTGATGATGTAATCTTTTCCATCATGGAGTATTTCAGTATGAGGAATTTTGGTGATTTTTCCAAAATATGTTTGTATCATTTCGAGCGACTCTGTGACTTTTTCATAGGAATCGATTTTGCGATACATAATATTTCGAGCGAGAAAGGTCGGCATTTTATAAAAATGCTCTCCATCTTGAAAGACAAAATTTTCTCCTAAAATCCTCCAAGAGAGCTTTCATCTTCGCATCTGTTTTATGTTTTCTGCTTCAGTCATAGTTTAGTGCATAAATTTTTCATGTGTTTCTTTGAGCTTTGGATTCGTCACATGGGTATAGACTTGTGTGGTGGTGATACTCGCGTGCCCCAACATTTCCTGAATTCCTCGGAGATCTGCTCCGTTTGAGAGCAGAGTCGTAGCAAAGCTGTGCCGAAGGGTATGAGCCGAAATGTCTTTGAGAATCCCAGCTTTGAGCGCATAACTTTTTACCATCGTCGTGATAAAAAATCTTGTGAGTCGCATCTGTTCATCCTCGAGTACATCGATGTTTTCATGTTTCACATTGTGACGGATAAAAAGAGGGGAGAGATGATCTCCCCGTGCATCGAGATACATTTGTATCATGTTTGCAGCATGCTGCGTGAGATATACCACTCGTATTTTTCTACCTTTTCCACGTATGGCAAACTCTCGAGTTTCGAGATTGATATCCCGACGATTCAGAGCAGTGAGCTCAGAAATACGCAGTCCAGTCGAATAGATACACTCCATAATCGCTTGGTCTCGTTTACCAATAAGAGTTTGAGTATCTGGTTTTGCAAAAAGTTTCTGGAGCTCTTCTTCCGTCAAAAACTCGACTTTTCGTTCACTCGCTTTCACCAGATCGATAGAGGTGGCAGAGAGTGATTTTTGACCAGTTTTTTCGAGATACCTGAGAAAACTTCGCAGGGTGATCATATACGCATTTGCGGTTTTAATGGAGATTTTTTTTCCATGTTTGTAGAGGGAAGTACGAAAGTTTTCTGCAAGTTTCAGAGTTATATCTCCCACTTCAAAGGCAAAACTATCGATATTTTCATCCTCAAGGTACTCAGAAAACTTCTCCAAGTGTCGACTGTATTGCTCAACGGTTTTCGGAGATTTATCTTTTATGACTTCAAGCCAATTCAGGAAATTTTCGCGTGCTTCGATGAATTTCATGGTTTTAGAATCTCTTTAAATTAGGATATTTTTGAGTAAGTGAAAATAGTGGTTGAAGTAAATTATTTCATATATTTAATATTTCTTCCCATTCCAACCATATCCATTCTTTATGCTTATCTGGTTCAGGAGTAGATATCGTTCAAGAAAATTTTTCAACTATCATAAAAAATGTAATATAGTGTTTTCCTTCGAAAATATCTTCTGTAAAGTCTAAAATAAGTATGTCTTTTAAATCTATATCTAATCAGGTTTCTTCTTTTACTTCACGAATTCAACATTCAAGAATACTTTCTCAAAAATCCAAATGACCTCATGGTAATCAGTATTTATTATTTCATAGAGAAGTATTACTTCGCTTTCAAATAAGTATTTTTCAATCTTTTAATATTAAAACACCTGTTCCAATTCTCGGAGTTTTTTCCATGCTTTTTTCGTACTAAACAATAATCTCAGGCTCGTCATCCGTGATGAGAATCGTGTGTTCAAACTGACACCCGAGACTTCCGTCTGCGACATAGATTTCCCAGTTTCCTTTGTCGATAATCTCTCCACTGGAGTATCCCAAAATCGGTTCGATTGCGAGGGTCATTCATTTTTTGAGTACAGCTCAGGTGCCAGCTTTTCCATAGTTATAGATATATGGCTGCTCATGAAGGGACTTCCCGACTCCATGACCCGTGAGGTCTTTGATGATATGATATCCTTTTTTCTCGACGTAGCTTTGTATCGCATGTCCGATATCTCCCACTCTATTTCAAGCTCGAGCTTGTTCGAGTCATTTTTTGAGTGCTTTTTCTCCGACTTTGAGAAAGTCTTGTTTTTCAGGATACTTGTCTGCATCACCAATAATCATCGTAAAAGCTGCATCGGTGCAAATCCCATATTTTGTATCTTTGACTCCGAAGTCAAACGTGACCACATCTCCATCTTGAAATATGATATTTGCCAGAGGACGACCGTGAACCACTACGTCATTGACCGAGGTTTGCAGAGTATATTTGTACCCATATACTCCTGTAAATGCTGAGAGGACTCCATCCTCTTGGCACATCCGTAGTGCCATATCATCGATATCTTTTGCACAGGTTCATACCTCTGCGATTTCACGAATCTTTTCAAAAACTCTTCTATGAGTTTTTGCATTTTGTCGCATAATTTGAAGTTCTTTTTCCGAAAGCATGAAATATATGATTTAAATATTAACGACGATAATCACAATTTCCCATTCCTGTTGCTTGTTTGTCACACAATTTCATGACATCATCGACTTGGCTATCAAGCATATTGATACTTTTTACGAGTGAAAAATGCATATGGATGATTCTGAGTTGAAGTTGCTGAGCTCCAACATCTTGTGTGAGAGAAAAGGGGAGTTGATCCTCATAGATACTTGCGATACTTTGAGAAATATCCTGAGTACTTTTTATTTCTTTATCTACTCGTGTGAGCTCTGTGACTGGCACCTTTTCTTTTCCTGCAAGTTTTTCTTCAAGCGCTTGGGAAAAAGTTTTTACTTGATTTTGTATTTGAGTTTGAGCATACGAAGCAGAATTAAAGAGAGGATTACTGCTCGAAAGTCAACCAGTGTTATACCGTTTGAGATTATCCATAACTATTCAAGCATCATCTCCTCACAGTCATTGTTCTCAGAGATATTGTGAAAGGAGACGTTCTGCCTCTTCTACGGTTCCTGCTTTTGCTTTTCCTCCTTTCATGAGAGCCCAAGCATCTTTCCATGCCTTGATTCCTTCTTTTGCGGCACTATTTTTAAAACTAATATTTTTAATTCCTTCACTGACTCTGTCACGAAATTCACCCTTACATGAAGAGCAGGACATAAGGGTATCTTTGTTATAATATTCTTCTATTTGAGACCGAAAATCATGTGCTACGAGTATAAAAGGAGTATCTTGTTCACTCAGGAAACTTTTATCGAGGATAGATGCTCGATAGAGTTCAGCTATACGCTCATTATTTTTTGTGATTTCTATGAGATAGTATCTTGCTGATGCTCACTCTGCGAGAGTACAATGAGCAACTCAATCACAGATAGCTTCTATTTTCGCTCAGCCTTTTCAACGTTTTTCTGTAGTTTCCAGAAGTCTAGTGAGTTTTTCGCTGATTTGTTCCAGTTTTTGATGGTCTCTTTTTACTACCGGAGGTACTTCGTTCGTGACTGGAAGGGAGATTTTAAAATCAAAACTTGAAAAATAATTCTTAAAACTTAGAAGAGCATTCATGGCTCAAAGAACTTTTTTACGTTCATCTTCCCCTGAATCATCTATTGCGTCTGCTTGAGAAAGTCACTGTGATATTTTTCCTATCAGAGTATCTATATTGGTAAAATACTCGGTGAGTGCAGGTGCGGGACCATCTTGAATTTTACAACTTTGGTTGCAATCATCGGCTGCAAAAACTCCTGAAAATCCTCCAAGGCATAAGAAAGTAACGAATAATGTGAATATTTTTTTCTTCATATACAGGCTTAATTACTACGAGTAGGAATTTTCTTCATTTCACTTACTTCTCCCTTGAGTCACTCTACAAAATCCTGCATCGCAAGCACAAATCTTTCGAGTTCTGTAAATTGGTCTCCAAACTGTTTCATATCATCATAGAGCACTTGTTGACTTAATGAAGCAGAGATAATACGGTTATTTTCCTCAAGTGCATTTTGGAAACTTGAAAGCTCATTCATACGTATCTGTGGATAGGTGATAGGCATATGTGCTGCAGATTGAAATATTTTTTGTTCCTCCTCTGCATTTTTAAATTCTCCAAGGTCATTTTGTCGTTCGCAGTCAAAGCCATTATTTTTATATATCACACAAATGAGATTTTCTATTTCTGTAAGATCTCCTTTCATCGTATCTTCGTTTTCGGATTCAAGATCGAGGATAGGAACTGGTTTCGTTTGTACTTCTGCACCGAGTCCTCGCAGCATATCAGGAAGATTTTTTATGATAGAAGAGATTTCAAAATTATTAGTAGTCATTTTTTTCTGAGTCAGAGAAGCATTTGCAGGTTTTTCGAGATGTTTTGCTGCTTTTTCTAAAATTTTATCTATTGCCACGGTTTCTCCTCCCGCAAGACCGTAGGTTGATCGTTGAAATTCAATAATAATACAAAATACTTGACTAGGATCACAGGGCCAAGAGTCACGTACTTCTGCATAATCTCAGTCTGGTCATACTCCAGGGAAGGGTCATCCCCAACTGGCTCCATTACTTGGTCAAGGTCCAGGGTAGACCCAAGTTCGAGGGAGAATGACTCTTCCTGATCCATTGGTTCACTCAATTCCATCTAATATATCTTGAAGCTCATCTTCATCAAGACCACTTGTATCATCTCCAGGTCGGCATATATAATCGTGATCTTCAAATGTATCTTCTAAAATAGGAGGAGTTATAAGAGTATCTTCATCTTCATCTGTATTTTCGTCATCCTCATCTGTATTTTCGTCATCTTCATTTTCCTCTTCGTAGAGATAGTCTTTATCTTCCTCAAGAAAATCTTCAAGCATCTCATCCATGCTTTTTTCTTGCTCGACTCATTCGTATTGTAATTCTTCGCTAAAGATAATTCTATCTATTTCTTCGAGATCTCTCATGAGATCAAAAGGAGAGTTTTCGATATTTCCATCACTATAAAGACCTATTCGAGCGATCTCATAGGTTTTTTGGGATTTTTCCCGAGCCCGATCAGAAAAATTATTTTTCACTTGTCCAAGACTATTTTGTACTTTTTCAACCAAGAGAGTCGGAGTAGGAGCATCTTCACTTCCACATCGCTCTATGATAAATGCAGTGGTTTTTGAAGGATCGGTATTTCCAAGCATCTTTTCGATATCATCTGCAGAATCAATCTTACACCTGAGTCATTCTCCCTCAAGTATCGGTCATACTACCTCTTGAACTCCCGTTTCACCTTGTCCTGTAAGTTCGTACTCGTATTGCTTTTTCTCAAGTTCATAAAATCCTTCATCTATCTGTTTATAGAGATCTAGTCCCAAATCCTCTCAGAGAAAAGCCTGAGATTTCGACACTCAAAAAATACTGAAAATAAGGAGAAAAAAGAGGGGAATGTATCTTTTACTTCGCATTAAAAAAATACTTTCAAGTATAAAACATATATAGCCTTTATTGTAGCGAAAAACAAAAGCTTTTCTATGTTTTTGTTGAAAATAATTTGCTTAATAATAAAAATATTTTTAAATAATAAAACCTCAAGTATAACTTGAGGTTTTATTATTGCTATTTTACTTCGATTCCTGATTTTCAAACACTCAGGGTAAACTCTGTTTTTGTGGGGGACAGAAGAATCTTTTCTGCGATTGAGTCTTCAATAGTACCGGTAATAAATCTGCGAATTTCTCGGGCTCCAAACTCTGGATTGTAGACTTCTTTCGCTATTGAGGCTATCACTTTTGCATCATAGTTCAGTGTGAGTCCTTTACTTGCCAGTCGCTTGGTGAATTTTTCAAGATTGAGTTTGATAATCTTTTTAATTGCTGCGGTATCAAGAGGATTAAATACGATGATTTTATCAATACGATTGATAAACTCTGGAGAAAAATAATCAGGGAGAGAATCTTTTACTTTTTGTTTTGCTTTTTCGTAGTCTCCGATGATTTTTTCTTCTTCTGAATCGGAAATATCAAATCCGATTTGTGAAGCTTTCTGGGAAAATTCCTCTTGTCCAATATTGGAAGTCATCACGATAATCGTATTTTTGAAATTGATTTTTCGTCCTTTGTTGTCTGATACGACTCCGTCTTCGAGAATCTGCAAAAGGACATTATATATTTCAAAGTCTGCTTTTTCTATCTCGTCAAAGAGGACAATAGAGTATGGTTTTTTGCGTACTTTTTCGGTGAGCAGTCCACCTTCCTCATATCCGACATATCCTGCAGATGCTCCAATAAGTTTATTTACAGCTGTTTTATCAGCATACTCTGACATATCGATTTTAATCAGTGCATCTTCGTCTCCATAATATTCTCGAGCGAGGACTTTTACGATCTCGGTTTTTCCTACTCCAGTTGGCCCGAGAAAGAGAAAACTTCCCAGTGGTCGACCTGGTTCTCCGATTCCCGTTTTACTTCGGATAATCGATTTTGCGATAGCATCGATGGCATCATCCTGAGCGATGATATTTTTCTTCATCACACTTGGGAGTTTTTTAAGTCTTTCTATCTCATTTTTTGAGAGATTTGCAACAGGAATTCCCGTGGTGATAGAAAGTACTTTATGGATATCCTCAGCCTCTACCCAAAATCTCTTTTCTTTGGGGATGGAGAATTTTTTCTTGAGCTTTTGGATGTCTTTTTCGTACTTTTTTTGAGTTTCTTTATAGATAATCGCTTTTTTGTATTGCTGAGAAATCACGGCATCTTCAATCTTTTTTTGATTTTTTGCCATTTTTTCTTTAATCTTTTTTATCTCTTCTTCGTCATAGTTGTATTTCATCGATTTGAGAGAACATGCCTCATCTACGAGATCGATCGCTTTATCTGGGAGTTGTCTATCAGTAATATATCTTAAAGATAGATCCACAGCCTGAGAAATAGCCTCATCTGAGATATTGAGATTATGGTATTCTTCAAAGATTTCTTTGAGTCCAGAGATGATTTGCGTTGCCGTTTCTCGATCTGGTTCTGCAGCAATAATTTTTTGAAAACGACGTTCGAGAGCAGGATCTTTTTCGATATATTTTTGATATTCATTGAGGGTAGTCGCTCCAATGACTCGTATCTTTCCTCGTCCCATGGCAGGTTTTAATATATTTGAGGCATCAAGGCTTCCTTCTCCACTTCCCGCTCCGATAATCGTATGTATTTCATCGATAAAGAGCAGTACTTCATTTTCTGCTTTACTCGCTTCATCGATGACCTGTTTGATACGTGATTCAAACTCTCCTCGAAACTTTGTCCCTGCTACCAACGAGGACATATCCAGAGAGAGGATTCTCTTATCTTTCATCGAAAATGGAACATCCCCTTGCGAGATTTTGAGCGCGAGTCCCTCCACAATTGCGGTTTTTCCTACTCATGCTTCTCCCACGAGACAAGGATTATTTTTTGTTTTACGATTGAGGATTGCAATCAGTCGCTCGATTTCGACTTCACGACCGATGATTTTATCGATTTTTCCTTCCCGTGCTTCTGCAGTAAGATCAGTTGAAAAAAAATCAAGTGCAGGAGTGGTAGATTCATCTTTTTTTCCTTCTTGAGGTGCATTTGCGTCAAATGGAAGCCCATCTTCTTCGTCTCATCCTGCTGCCTGAAGTCCAGAAAAAATATTTTCCGCGAGGTTTCCAA
>JAMIGJ010000047.1:0-2566 GCA_035905775.1 Candidatus Altimarinota bacterium | reverse complement strand
AGGGATATGTGGTCCTTGATGTACCTCTCCATGAGTTTCCACTTCATGAAGTTCTTCGTTAATCGTTGTTGTTTCGCTGCTTGTCATGCGTCGGTGAGAGAGAGTGTAAATCTTGTAATATTTTTCCTGCTTTAAAATACATTATCACCCCCAATACAGGGAGAGAAAAGAGGATACAAGCGAGGAGAAATGCTCCTTGTGTTTCAAAAAGCGCGTCGAGTATAAGTCAAAGACTTAAAAAAGCAAGCAAATTTGTACAAATTATAAACGTTATTTGTAAAATGGCTTTTTGCATAAAAAAAGCTAAGAAAATATTCTTAGCAAAGTATATAAAAACTTCTGTATTTGAAAAGGTCTATTGTATATTTTGAAATTCTTTTTCTATAAACTCTTTATTTTCTTCTTGTGTTCCAAACATTTTTTGATTGAGTCGCAAAGATACATCAAGGATATGAGATCTCATCTGAGTCAGCATCGTCGTTCTTTCTTTTTCTATCTCTCTTCTCCCCGACTCCAAAATACTTTGAACTTCTGCTTGGGCATCTTCTATCAAAATACCTGCTTTTGCATGGGCAAGAATCTGTGATTCCTCTAAAAGGACTTTACTGGTGTTATGTGCTTCCAGCAAGATTTCTTGCTTTTGTGTTTCTGCGAGATTCATTTTTTCTTGATATTGCAGTTCTACCAAATCTAGTTTTTCTCTTTGTTTTTTTCTTTCTTGTATCAGAGTATGTAGACGTTCTGCAAGAAAATATTTAAAAAGAAAAAAAAGTATCAAAAAATTAAACAGTTGTGCAAAAATCAAGGAAATATCTATATTATTCATATATATTTACGATAAAAGTTGAAATGCGGTAATCAGCGCATAGATAGAAACTACTTCTGCAAGAGCGAGGTACAAGAGCATAGATTGGAGTACTTGTCCTTTATTTTCAGGATTTCGATTAAATGCTTCTAAAGCTCCGCAAACGATTCGTGATTCTCCGATTCCAGAACCCAAACCTGCTATCCCCATCGCAAGACCTGCTGCGATAGCGTGCATCGGCTCTATCCCTGGTGTAGAAATAATACGAAAAGCGACGATCATCCCATAGATCACTCCAGACTCAACAAGTGCTATCCCAAGCACGGTAAAGATAAGAAGTTGTGAACGAAGTCGTGGGCTTTTTCCGAGCATATCCATAGAAACTCTTGAGAGTTCTCCTTGTCCATATACCACTCCGTATCCCGCAAGTCCTACTGCAAGTCCTGCTCAGAGTAGTGCAAATTCTTGTGCCATAATTGTGTATAATAAAAATAATTCTAGTATGAGTATAGCATATCTTTTTTCTGAGAGCAAAAATATGATTTATGCTGTTTGTGTATGTTCCATTTCTGCTTCTGCAAGAGCTACTTTGATAAATATAGTCACCAGTAGTGAAAATACCATAGCCTGAATAAACGCAACCAGAAACTCCTCTAAATAGAGAAATACAGGAATAATAATAGGAAAGTTATGTCCAAAGACGGATGCAAAAAATGTTCCTACTTCAGGAAATCCGATAAATCAAAACAGAGAACTCAAGAGATTTCCTACTCCCACTCCAAATGAAGTCGTGAGACTTCCGATTCCAATAAATACCATTCACATCAATACTCATCCTGAAGTCATATTTCCAAAAAGTCGAAAGGAAAGAGATATCGTTCGAGCTGCATACTCCAAGAGATCTAAAAGTCCTAAAAAGTGCGAAACTACGACATCAAAGGTTTTTGCAATAATCTTTAAGATTTTATATACGACGATATTCATATTTCCCTGCTCTATTTCTATATATCCTTTTCCAAAAATAGGAAAATATTCGTACAAAAATCCTCCAAATCCATAGGCTTTCATCTGAATATAGATAATAACACACATACTCATGATAGCCATCGCGAGATTAAAATGGATATCGGCACTTGGAACCGTGATATAATGTTCCAAATAAAAAACTCCTTCTGGACTCATTCCAAAAAATGGGGAAAGTAAAGAAAGTAGAACACTCATCAGGTTTGAAAAAAGAATAACGGCAAACAAAGTAAGTACATATTTGAGGACCCAAGTTTGTATCTCTTTTCCTAGTATGTCTTCAAAAAAGTCATACATCTTTTCATAAAGAGCATCAAAAAGAAGAGCGAGCGAAGATTTTGGGAAATAGTGTAACAAGAGTCAAAGTCCCACGATACATATCACTTCTCCCATAAGCCCAAATACGACCGGAGATTGGTAATACATGATAATTTTTTGTATATCTATCATAGTTATTATAGTATTTAAAATACATTTATATAAAAAGTCTACTATACTTTCCGAAGAAATGCAAAATATTTGAGAAATCTCTCAAAATAGAATATAGTAGATATATATTTAGATTTTTTATTTTTTTCTATGATATCTTTGAACTTCTTCGGAACCGTGAAAAAACTTAAGATATTTGAGTGAATCGATGATGCTATCGTAGAAAATATCCTCAATAATTCGCAACGCGAAAATTTTTCGGTGGGACAAATCATCATCGAACAAGGAGAGCATCCCGATGGAAAAGGA
>JAMIGJ010000046.1:0-17369 GCA_035905775.1 Candidatus Altimarinota bacterium | reverse complement strand
CCAATTCCCTTGAGTCCCATTTGGAGGAGTATATATCCTACGATAATATTGAGAATCACGGTAAAACTCAAAGATATTTGAAATATTGATCCAAGTCCTCATAAAATAGCTCCTCCGAGAAGAAATGCAAGGATACGACCTGCTTGAAACTTGAGTTGTGTCAGAAATCCATTACTGGTATCGATGAGATTTTCCGTATATCCGATGATAATCCCTCCTGTCACGGCAAAACAGGTTGAGATAGAAGCAAGAAGTCCGACAAAAAAAGCCAAGACAAAGCTGATTTCCCCACTTTGTCCAAAACTTGGGAATATTTTTACAAGTTGTAAAAATATGACAAACAAAGTGAGAGCGAGTGTCAAAAATACGAAACGAAGCATGAGAGGAAGTGTATTTTTTTGCCTATTTGGAGCATATCCTGAGGCTGTAATAATTTCTTCTATTGCCTCTCTATCGTTTTCATTTTGAAATTCTACTTCGAGTTTATTTTTTTTATAAGAGACTGATACTACTGTGACTCAGGGAAGTTCTTCGATATTCTCTTTGAGAATAATTTCGCAAGATTTGCAGTGCATTCCTGCCGTTTTAAAAGATTGTTTCATAAAATAAAAGCATAAAAAATAAACATAGAAAATAGCAATAATGTTTTATTGCTAAAATAATGTATATATTTTATGTTGATGATTTTATGATTCCTATCAATGAAGCAAAATCCTTATCTTTACACTTGTATAAAAATGAGGGAGGAGCTAGGAGATGCAGTCAGAAAAAAAGAGCGAGGATGTAAAAATACTCTTCAGATCCAAAAGAAAGTATGTGAAAAAAAGATATTTTTTGTACAATCTCAGAAACACCTAAAAAAACAGAAGTAAAGGCAGTATCCTGAAAATATATATCTGTCGAGAGACAGTGTTCTATACAATTTTCTTGTCCCATATTCATCATTTCATCCATATTCATGAGTGCATTTGAAACACCAAGAAAAACAGGGATAGAGAGAACTATCGTAAAAAGTGAACCAATAAGAATGGAAAAAAGTTTTTTCATAGGGATATATTATTAGAAAATAGATATTTTACAAAAAAAAATCTTGATTTTTTCTCATGATTTTCTAAAATCCACGGGCCTTTGAAAGAACAAGAGGATTCACAAGAATGCCAAATGACATTGGAGGAGAAAGCAAAGCCAGCGAAAAGCCGGCCTGTTTCACCGAGCTGGGGTACGATATCTCCCAGCTCGACGGAGCGATGGACACTGTCCGCGCTCCGAGACCCGAGGAAGATGCCAAGCCGGAATTTTTCGGCTTCGGACATCCTCACGAGGACTAAAAAAAGCCCCGCGTACAAGCGGGGCTTTTGCTGTTTTTGAGACAAGATTTGCACTCTGCTGTTTTTTTCCTACAATTTTTATATTATCTCTCTCCTCTCATTTTTATGACCTCAAAAAAACTCTTTCACTCTAAACTCTTTTGGTGACTCATCATAGCGTTTTTACTGCTGTGGGGATACTCTCTGAGTTCTTTTTTGAAACTTTCGGATCAAAACTATGTCGGACCTATCGTCTCACTCTCGTCATGAAGTCTCGTGATTGATGACGGAAAAGAGGGGGAAAAAGAAGTGTTTTATACTGAAAGTACCAAGATTTTCTCTCCAGGTAAGCAAAGTGAAAGCCTCGAAATTGGAAGTCCTGTATTTATAGAAGTATATTCTCAAAAAGAAACTCCTTTGCGTGCAAAGTTTATCCGTATCTTGCCGACAAGAAAATAATTCAAAAACCATGAAAATAAAAAAACACCTGAAAAAATTCCTTTTTCTCCTGCCGATAGTCGTCTGTCTTATCGTCATCGGGTTTATCGATCCCGAAGCATTGACCGAAAAGCTTGGGACAAGTAATAGCTATATCGTGATGTTTTTCTTGGCTCTTATCGGTGGACTTTCTGTATTTTCTGCCATTCCGTATCCTCTGTTCTTGGTGACCTTTGCACTTGGTGGAGCCAATCCATTTTTGCTTGCGCTCTGTAGTGTCGCATGAGTCATGATTGGAGATAGCAGTAGCTATATCCTTGGTCGCAAAGGAGGAAAACTCATTGAGGGAAAGCAGAAAGAACTCTTTGATACCCTTCTTGGTTTTTATGATTCTCAAAAAAAAATTCTTCCGTTCTTATTTTTTGCATATGGAATGATTTCTCCATTTCCCAATGATTTGATAACTCTTTCCTCAGGAATCAAAAAATACAGTTACTGGAAAATGATATTTTCCCTGAGTGCTGGAAACCTTATATTTTGTAGTGTTCTTGCGTATTTTTCTGAGTACTTTGCCGTGTATTTTTCATAAAAAAGTTCTTCCAAAAATGGAAGAACTTTTTTAAAACATACAACGAAACACTAATCCATGTATTTCCCAGCAAACCTATTCGTCAGCTCGACAAACTCTGCCATATTTTCGAGTTCTCCTCCTTCAAGAAGGATCGCTTGCATATAGGCATATCGCATCATATCTTGGAGTTTTTCTGATTTCACATCTTTTTTGAACTCTGTTTGCATCGCTTGTACGAGAGTATTTTGTGGATTGAGTTCGAGGATACGTTTGGTTTTTGGCACTACTTGCCCCATCGCACGCATCATCTTTTCCATCTGAGGATTCATCGCTCCATCAGCCGTTTTGAGAGCTGCAAGCGCTTTTCCAAGTTTTGGATTGAGCTCTACTTTTTCAAGAATTTCCGTTCCTATTGTATTTTTTTGAAGTTCCAGAAGATCTTTGAACTCTTTCTGTGTTTCTGCCTCTTGCTTTTTTTCTTCTTCTGATTTTTGTGTGAGTTCGATATCACTTGCCGTGATAGACTTGAGTTTTGCACCTTTATAGGCATCGAGTACTCCTACAAGCCACTCATCTATGACATCTGTGAGAAATAGGACATCTACTTTTGCTTCCTGAAATTGAGCAAGATAAGGACTTGCGAGGACTTCACTACGAGTCTTTCCTGTGATATAGTAGATGGTTTGATCATTGAGTCCGGACTCAGTCGAGTCCGGACTCAGATATGTATCCAAACTTATTTTCTTCCCTTCATTCATACTTTCCCAGAGACAAACTTCTGCGATATCTTCTTTGAGATCATGTTCGTAGTAGATTCCCTCTTTGAGGATGGTTCCATAATTTTCAAAAAATGTTACAAACTCCGTTGGTTTTTCTTCTCGAAGTTTTTTGAGTTCCCCAAGTATTTTTTTGATGAGAGATTTTTTGATCGTCTCGAGTGCGGTATTACTTTGCAGCATCTCTCGGGAGATATTGAGTGGCAAATCCGAAGTTTCTACCACTCCTGATACAAAACGAAGCCACACAGGAAGCAGTTCCTTCGCATGCTCGAGGATGAGTACATTTTGTACATAGAGTTTTGGACCATAGTCCTTGCTTGGGTCTCGCATATCCGAGAACATGTTTGTTTTTTCTGGGATGAAAAGCAGTGATTTATAGCTTACATTTCCCTCAACATTATTGTGTACGTTGCCAAGTGGAGGATTGAAATCCATGCTCACTGACTGATAAAAATCTTTATACTGCTCATCGGTGATTTCAGATTTTGATTTTTTCCAAATCGCTTTGGTTTCATTGAGTTGTTTCCACTCGAGTTTTTTATCTTCTCCTGTTTCTTCCTGCATCATAATCGGTACTGCAACGTAGTTGCTATATTTTTTGATGAGTTCACGGATTTTCCAGGTTTCGAGAAGCTCATGATTTCCCTCTGAAAAATACAAAGTGATGATGGTTCCACGACCATCTTTTTCCGCAGTCTCTACTTCATATCCCGTTTTTCCATCACTGGTCCATCTATGAGCTTGAGGATCAAGTGCGGATTTCGTCACGACCTCTACTTTTTCTGCGACCATAAACGCTGAGTAAAATCCTACCCCAAACTGACCGATGAGATTGTGTTCTCACCCTTCCTTTGCCTTTTGCATCTTTTCGAGGAATTCTTTGGTTCCTGATTTTGCAATCGTTCCCAGATGTTTATGCAGCTCATCTTGGGTCATCCCAATACCATTATCTATGATTTTGAGGGTTTTTGCGTCTGTATCAAGCTCAAGTTTGATTTGAAACTCGGTATCATCTCAGAGAAAATTCGTATCTGTCAAAGCTTTAAGACGCGCTTTATCTATAGCGTCAGAAGCATTAGAAATCAATTCTCTCAAGAAAATCTCTTTATTGGAGTAGATAGAGTGTGTAAGGAGTTCAAGGATTCTCCCCGTTTCTGCTGCAAATTCGTGGTGTTGTGTTTGTGACATAGGAATTTAAATTTAAGCACATAAAATATTTAAGTGCTAAAATTGTATTGATTTTTGAAGTGAGGTCAAGAAAAATTACATAAAAATATATTCTCATTATCTTGTAATTTTGTCAATAAATCATTTGACTTGTAACTAAGAATCAGTATAAAGTATATAACTCGCATTTCGCGGGTGCAAACAAAAACCACAAGGGGGTTAAAACCATGGCACGTATCAAATCTTTCGACTCCAGCTTGCTGGAAATTGTCACTACGTTCGATATTTCCCCCGTTCCTTTCGTGAACGGGCCTATCAAGAACAAGCGAGGCAAGAATGCAAAGTCGGCTGCTATCTTCGCCTACGGACTGAAGATGGGGCTTTCGGCAGAAGACACTTTGAAACTTTTCGGAGGAATCTATCAAGCAGTCCTGAACAATCCAGAGGGAGGTAACCACGAAAATATCCGTCAATTCATGTTGACGGGATGGAACGGGCTGAAATTTCCGAAGGGGCTGGGTCTCAAAAAACGAAAAATTCCGTACTTTTCCCCTCCGGTCGAGAAACCGAAAAAAAGACAAAACAAAAAAAGAAAAACCTAGCCGACTCTCGCTTCTCCACTCCCATGTGGAGTGAACAAGGAGCGACAACAACACCGGGCCCCGCAGATTTGCGGGGCCTTGTCTCGTTTTAGTAGAATATAACTCTCCTAATAATCAAGCTCTTTTTCACTTCCTCTCTCCTCAAAGCACATTTTTTGCATACAATACTCGTATTATTTTCTTTTGAAGCCCCTTTCTCTTGAAAAGAGAAAGGATTCAGGATAGAGATATAAAAAAATATGCAATACAAGATTCCGGTACAAATCGAAAACGAAGATCCCATATTTTTGGGACTTTCTTTGCGTCAACTCATGATTATCATGATTGGTTTTGGGATTGCATATCTCTTGTTTCAAAACCTCGCTCCGCAAACTGGTGGAGAGATTGCCCTGATTCCTAGCGGAGCGATAGCAACGCTTACGGTTGCAGTTGCTGTTTTTAAATACAACGAAATGACCTTTGTACCTTTTATCCTCTCACTGATACGCTTTAATATATTTCCCAAAGAACGTTCGTGGCAAAATACCGTTGACAGCTTTCAGCCGATTGATATCGGTTTTGTCACCAATTTTGAAGAAAAAAAGCAAGAAGAAATAGATATGCAAGGAAAAATCGATACAATGGAAACACTCCAAGAAAAACTTCGAAAAATATAAGCTTTATCTGCTCCTTTTGGGGCTAACATATTTTCCTGACTATGCCAGTAAAAACAAAACAAAAAAAAGTTCCTGACAGCTCGACTCAGAGACATCTACCATTTTCTCAATTGCGAGAAAATGTGATTTTGATGAAAGATTCTTCTGCGCGTGTCGTGATGCGTTGCAGTACGATTAACTTTCTCCTCAAAAGTACGGAGGAGCAAGATGCGATTATCATGAGTTTTCAGAGATTTTTGAATGCTCTTGATTTTCCGGTACAGATTATGGTACGTTCTACCAAGCTTGATATCGATGGATATCTTGAGAAACTCAAAGCAAAAGCCGTAAATCAAAAAAATGAACTTCTGCAAAATCAGACTTATGAATATATAGAATATCTTAAAAAACTTGTTGAAGTTGCTCAAATTATGAGAAAAGACTTTTATATCGTAGTACCTTTTGATCAAGAAGAAGACCGAAGTGTGAAAGATAGTGGAATATTTGGAGTTTTTAAAAACTTTTGGAGGGCTATAAACAATGGAGATGATGTAGTCAAGATACGAAATCAGATACGAAGCTTTGCAACGCTCAAAAAATGACTTGCTGGAAGGATAAATACCGTAAAAACAAGCCTTGAAAGTATCGGAATTCGTGCAACCGAGCTTGAAAAGACTGAGCTTGTGAAACTTTTGGGCGAGTATTATAATCCGAGCCTTGGAAACTTGAGACCAATAAAATCTGATATCACTGAGTATAATCTCGTATAGTATTTTTTTACTTTTTTGATATGAAACACTTTTTTCTGAGTGTATTTGCACTCTGACTGAGCCTAGAAAGAAGCTTTGCAGCAGATAATTACACTTGAATTGCTGATGCACGGCTCAAAAACTGAGATGTTCATCTGGATGACATCCCTGCGATGCTTCGCTCTATTATAGATTTTTTGATGGGAATTGCAGGAACTATTGCCGTAATTTTTATCATTATTGGTGCCTATAAGATCCTCTTTGGATCACTCAGTCTTGATAAACAAAAAGGTCGAGAAACGATTATCGCAGCACTTGGAGGGTTCGCTCTGGCAGCACTTTCATGGTTTATCATTAAACTTATTTTGAGTAATCTCTCATAAAATTCTATGGCAACAACACAAAACATCCTCTATAGCTGGTCCTTTGAAGATAAAAAAGATCGCAGTCCACTTTGGTATATCATCGCGCTTGCCTGCGTCATATGACTCGTGATATGGGGTTTCCTTACGAGACAGTATGGGATGAGTATTGTGGTGATGCTCTTAGGATGACTTTTTTATTTTCTCGAAAATAATGCCGAAGATACAATACAGGTGCAGATTTCTGAACTCTGAATTTCCATCTCTACGAGTTTTTATGATTATGCTCGTATGTCATGATATAATCTGGTGTATGATGGTTCACAAGCAGTCTATCTCCGACTTCATATGAAAAAAAGAGGTCCAAGCTATCTCAACCTCAAGATAGATAATACCATTGCAGGAGAGATACGACCTATCCTGTCTGCCTATCTCGAAGAAAATGGAAAACAAGATGTAACTCTTTTAGAAAAGATTACCCATTTACTCAAACTTTAGTCTTATGAAAATACTTATTTCTATTATCCTGAATGCAAGTATCCTCTATATCATCACCTACTTACTTGGACCAAATGCTCAGGAATCTCTGGAGGCAGGAATTATATTGGGCTGTGATGATTGTAGTTATCACTCTCTTGCAGCGATGAAAACGTATATCCTCTGAGGGATTATCCTGTGAGGAATGAATGTCACCATTCGTCCCATTCTCAAGATACTTTCTCTCCCTCTCTTTTTTCTGTTTTTTGGACTCGTAAGTTTTGTAGTGAATGGGATTGTTTTGGTATTATTTACCTATATTATCAATACCCTTCTCCAAATTCCAGATGTTGGATATGAGATTAATGGAATCATAAACTTTGTAATTGCAGTTGCAATTTTCACCTTTTTGAATACTCTCTACTCACTCTTATTTTTTAAAAAATAATGCATGATAGAAATCTTGCAAATCACTCAAGTTATTGTTTCTGTACTCCTAATCGCAGTAGTACTCATACAAAATAAAAATGTTTCTCTCAATCTTTCAAGCATGTCAGGAGGAATGGGAACTATTACAAAAAGAGGACCAGAAAAAGTACTTCATCAGCTCACTATCGTGCTTTGAGTTCTATTTACTCTCAATTCTTTGATGCTTTTTGTACTCTAGTTCTTACTCTCTTTTCACACCGTTATCTTTATCATTTTTTAAAAAGATATCATGAACGATTATATCGTTGTAAAACTGAAGAAATACCTTCTGTTTATGAGCGTGTTTCTCTTTTTTGTTCTTTGAGGACATCTCTTATATCTGTATGCGTACGAATGAGCTCAAAGTGAACCAGAACAGGGAGGAACTGTTTCAGAAGCCATTATTGGAAGTTTTCCTCATCTGAACCCTCTCGTCCCATCAAATGACCACAATGCCTATATTAATGGGCTTTTATATCGTTCACTGCTTCGATATTCTTCAGCTTCATGATCTCTTGAATCAGACCTTGCAAGTTGTAATATAGAAAATCTCCTCTATATCGAGTGTACTCTTGAGGCAAATCTCCTCTGGTCTGATAATAGCCCAATTACCGTTCAGGATATTGCAGCAACGCTCAATCTCATACGTGAAACCAAGGTTAACCCTATCCTTGCTTCTCTCCTTGAAAATACAGAAATAGTGACAAGTGAAACAAGTATCATATTTAAAAATACAAATAAAGATGTGAATTTTGTTGGAGTGCTCTTGCAACCAATTATCCCTCAAAAAATCACGGAAACCCTCAATAGTGAAAGTGTAGAATGAAAATTTTCTGAAAATAATGGAATATATTCTGGCTACTATGTGTTAAGTAGCGTCAATCAAGATGACACCGTAGGAATCACCAAACTCACTCTTGCAAAAAATAAAAGCTATTTTTGAAACCCACTCTACATAGATTTTTTGATACTCAGCCTTTTTAAGGACGAAGAACATTTTTTAAAAAATAAAAATTCATTTAACATTTTTAATGATAAAGATGCTCTTATAGCCGGAAGTGTCCCTCGACTTCAAACATTTGACTATTATATTTCTCAATTTGTTGGAAGTTTTCTTAATACAGAAACGCTTTCTCTGGATTTGCGAAATTATATTATAGATTCTATTTCTCCTGAAGCAGTTATTGATTCTGTAGGTGAAAAAACAGTATTTCCTGTAAAAAATCCTTTTTTAACGGAGCAAGAAATAGAAGTATCTCAAAAAGATTTTGATATTGCAACATATCTTGAGAAAAAGGGCTACTATTCTAAAAAGGATTTCTTAAAAAATCTCTTGGACCAAGAGGAGAAAAAAACATCAGAAACCCCTCTCATGTCACAAGAAGCAAAAATAGAAACTCCAAGCGTTGAAAAAAAGACACAATCATCATTGAAATACGTTGTTTCTCCGAGTACTCAAAAATATAACTTCGTATCTGAGGATAATATATTGATAGAAGGAAAAGTTGATACAGGGACTGAGGCCGTATATATCAATGATTATAAACTCAATGGTTTCAGTGCAGGAGATGATGTATTTTACTATCGACTCCTCGAGTCATACGACTCTATCACGTCAGGTGAAAATACTTATACCATCTATTTTGAAAAAAATGGAAAAAAAGAGAAAAAAGAAGAATTTGTGTATTTTTATGAAACTGATGTTGAAAAACTTGAGAAAATTGAGTCATCCTTCTTTACTCCAATTGTTCAGACAGGAAGCACTATAGAAAAAACAGAAACCCCAGAAAAAACGCAAGCTCTTGCTCCAAAAATAAATACCTCTCTCACACAAGAACAAATTCAAGCATTTGATGATACCCTCTATTATAATGCAAAAGGAGAAGTTTTTGAAATTGAAATGGTATATACTCTTGCTGATACTCGCTTAGAACAAGCTGCAGCGAGCATAAAAAAACAACTGCAAGAAGCTTGAATATCTGTAAAACTCTCAGGAGCAACACTTGCCGATATGAGTGTATGAGTAAGAAATGAATCACTCTCATATGATATGCTTCTTTTAGGAATCAATCTTGGATATTTTGGATCGAATATATTTCCATACTTTCACTCAAGTCAAGTAAAAAATGGGTATAACTTCGCAAACTTCAAGAAACTCAGTCTCGATATTTTACTCGAAGAACTTACCAGTAACACCCTTGAGACTTCAAAAAAACAAGAACTCCAATCAAAAATGATAGATATTCTTTCAGAAGAATCCATCCTCCAAGTCTACTATACTCCAAAAATTGAACTTCTGATTGATAAAAATATTAAAAATATTAATTTCCCTTCCTATCTTCCAGATTCTCGACTTCGATATATCCCTCTGCTTTCTGCATATCTCAGCGAAAAGAGGACTATTAACACAGAAGAAAAATGATTTTTCGGCTTCTTTGGATATCTCTTGCGCATTTTGCTCTCTTAGATATATATGTCTCATAATTTCACCCAACATATTCTCGTTCCAAGCTTAGAGCTGATTCGCAGTGATACAAAGATTAAACGCTTTTATTTTCTTCCAGGACTGCTTTCTGTTATTTTTTTAAGTGTCCTATTGGTATATCAGGTCATCTATACCTATGTAGAACTTTTATGAAATACAGATAAAATATTTCAGATTTTACTCGATATATTTCATTCACAATATATGTATGAAATTATAGTGAGCTCTGCTATATTTCTCTTTTTTTACGTCATACTTCTGCCAATATTTGAATGAGCGTTAATACGATATGTACAAGACTCCCAAAAAAATACTCCAGCAAGTAGAAGTGACTCATTTGGATTAGGAATTGTACGATTTTGAGCGCTCTTTGAGTATAATAATATCTTTTGAATGTTTAAGCTCACCAGTATACTCAATGGCTTCCTTTTTTCCTTGCGTGGTTTATGACTGGAGTATATTGGTATTCTTTCACTTGTATTTTTTATTGCATTTTTGGGATCTATACTCCTTAATATATTTACAGCATATGCAAAATATGAAATCGTACTTGAAAACAAAGGAGTATTTGAAGCTGTTGGAATATCTTCTCAAATTGCACTTCTCAATATGAAAGTAACCGGAAAACTCTACCTTTTTATGTTTCTGATGAATATAAAGGTAGTCATTAACTTTATCGTATTTCTTTTTTTTCCACTCGTTGCAGTATTTCTCGCTGGAGTCCTCACATCACAAATTTTTGCAACGATTGCTTTTGTTATCCTCGGGATATTATTTCTCATATTTATATCTATTTTGGGATATATGGCTGGAGTTCTTGATGTATTTACCACTGCGATATGGTATCATGCCTATATGTCAGGAAAAGAAAAACTTGAAAACATACAAAAATAAGACGACCTTTGGTCGTCTTATTTTTACATTTCTGAAGCATGGAAGCGCTCAAAATGCTTTTCATAATACTGCTTGAGTTCTTTTAAATTTTGTAAGACGAGCTCGGGATTTCATACTCATAATTCTTTTGCACTCACTTTCATAGTGATATATCCAGCATATCATTGGGATTTGAGTTTCATAAGAAAACTCTCAAGTGGCTGAAATGAAAGTCCTCCAGTGGTTCCACCTGGGAGAAGTCATTTTTGTGTCGTATTTTTATCTGAGAGAAATACATTTCTCATCGATCCTCATAAAAGGGCTTGAGCTTTCATCAAATCCATATTTGCTGCACTATCAATGGCACTGACATCGAGCGTCGTATCTCAGGTGAGTGATTTTATTTTTTCAAAACTTGCTCCTCTATATTCAGGAATCACAAAAAAGAGAAATTTTGATTCTACATTTTGGATACATACTGAGATATGACTTTGCTTTTTATAATTTTTCAAAGCTTCTCCAAACCAACTGGTATCTTTATCAGTGATATGAGGAGGAGAAAATGTTACCACTGGGACATGCAATTTCTCTGCAATAAGCATAATCTTTTTGAGCTTTTCATGACTCATGTCTTTCCCAGGTGCAGTGAGAGAAAGAATAGGAAGAGAAAAATCTTGGCAAAGTGTTTCGATATATTCTTCATCCCAAAGATCAAAATTGAGCATCCCCAGAGCGATATCAAGCCCAGTATACCCTGCTTCTTTCGCAAAATGAAAAATACGATGGAGCCCATAACCTGTGAGACTTGAGGTAGAGAGAAGTAACATAAAGAGAAAAGAGAAAAAGTATTAGTTCCACTATAGCATAAAAAAGCTCTCATTTCAAAAAATGAGAGCTTTTTGTATTGCGAAATACAAAATTATTTTCCAATATGTGTTTTTCCTCCCATATATGGTCGCAATACTTCTGGGATTTCGACACTTCCATCTGCTTGTTGATAGTTTTCTGTGATTGCTATGAGACAACGAGAAAGCGCTACTACGGTTCCATTGAGCGTATGCACAAATGCTTTCTCCCCTGCTTCGTTGACATACTTTACTCCAAGTCTGCGAGATTGAAATTCTCAGACATTACTACAGCTCGTGATTTCTCGATATTTTTGTTGTCCTGGCATCCAAGCTTCAAGATCATATTTTTTCATCGCAGGATTTCCCAAGTCACCACTACAGATATTTACTTTTTGGTATGGGATTTTGAGTGACTGCCAGAGCTCTTCTTCGATTCCTACCATCATATCATGCATCTTCTTTGACTCTTCTGGTTTACAAAATACGACCATTTCTACTTTTTCAAATTGATGTCCACGAAGAATTCCCTTCATATCTTTTCCATAGCTTCCAGCTTCTCTTCTGAAACATGGGCTATATCCTACATAGAGTTTTGGCTTACTCACATCGATTACTTCATTCATATGATAGGAAGTAAGAGGAATCTCAGAGGTTCCGATGAGATAGAGATTATCTTCTCCAGGATTCACAGCATACACCCCATCAGCTCCAGCTGGGAGAAAGCCTGTACCAAAGAGTGCTGCTTCCTGTACCATATACGGAGGAATCATAAACTCAAATCCCTTCGCACTCAAAAATGCAATCGCATATTGCACAACAGCCATATTCAGCAGGGCAAGTTCACCTTTGAGGTACCAAAAACGTGCCCCTGCAACTTCTGTTCCCTTTTGTGTATCGATCCATCCGTGTATTTCCCCGAGCTCAGAGTGTGATTTTATGGGAAAATCAAACTTCGTTGGCTCCATAAAAAACGTCTCTGGAGTATTTTCTTCGTCCGTGAGTCAGCGTGCTGCCGTTTCATCCAAAAAGTTTGGAAGTCGATGCAGGATATAGGTATATTTTTCTTCCAGAACTTTTGCTTCCTCTTCAAGTTTTGTAAGGTCTTCTCCGATTTTTTTACTTTCTGCTATTTTTGCGTCACGCATATCAGTAGAAACACTAGGGATTTCTTTAGAGAGTACATTTTTTTGATTACGCAATTCATCTATCTGTTGCAAAAGAGCATTTTTTTCTGCTTCTAGTTCTAAAAATGCGTCAAAATCAATATCTAGGTTTCGAAGTCGGATGACTTCTTTATAGGCAGCAACATCTGCGCGGGCTCGTTTGAGATCTATCATAGTATTTAAAATTAAAAATAATAAATAAGGACTTAGTAGGTTTTTTTCAGCATCATCTTTGCTTCTTTGTCGAGAGTTCGTTCCTTGAGTTTTTGTTTTTTCTGGTAGAGCTTTTTCCCTTTTGCGAGTCAAACTCTGACTTTGATGAGACTTCAGGCAAAGTAGAGTTCAAGCGCGAGAATCGTATATCCTCCTTCTTTGATTTTCGAGCCATAGTGAATAATCTTTTTTTTCGGAAGAAATATCTTTCTGGGTCTTTGTGTTTCTGTGAAATCTCGATGAGCAAGTCCTTTCCAGGTTGAGATATTCATCGCTTTGAGGTATAATTCCCCATTTTGCACAGAAATATAGGATCCTTTGAGATTTACTTGCTTGGCTCGAATAGATTTTACTTCATGTCAAAAAAGCTCGATTCCTGCTTCCTGGGTTTCTAGGATTTCGTAGTCAAAGTATGCTTTTTTATTTTTTGTAATCTCTGTCATCTTCTCGTATTTACTCAAAAATATTTTTTTGTGCTTCTATTGTCTGTTTTTCATTCATCCCTTTTGTAAGCCAAGGCCAAGACATATAATCTCCAAAATCGTAGCTTCCTGCCTTTTCAAGTGAGTATAGATTTTCTGCTATTTCAAAGTGTAAGTGTGAGTCTTCATAATCCTTTTCTGGAACCCCAGAAATTCCTACGGTTCCGAGCTTTTCTCCACGCTTCACCACTATCCCTTCTGTAATATGAACTGGAATCGTATCGAGATGACTGTAAAAAACTACTTCCCCTTTCATCGTCTTGAGCCAGACCTGTTTTCCACGAAGGATATCAAGATTTTTAAGTTTTTGTTCGTAGCTCAACTTTTCTCCATACACAATCCGAGAAAAGTCACTTGCGCTAAAATCTCGTACGACTCGTACGATTATCCCATCATCAAGCGCTACCGTATCAGTTCAAATCGGAGCATCTATATCCCACCCGTGATGAATTCCATCGGTGTATCCTGCTCTATAGGGTCTTCCAGAGTTTGGAATTTTCGTAAATTTCTCAACGACTCTTTTTTCAGGAACCGGAGAAGTATATTTTTCGTTGCGCGCTGTGATAATTCTCTCAATGAGATTTTTTTGTTCTACGACTTCATAAAATTTTCTTTGTCCTTGGAGAAAATGAAAATACCGTGCTATATCTTGGCCTTTATAATTCTTATAAATCGCATATTTTTTCTGTTGTTTTTCTAGATTTTCAAAGAGCTGTTTGAGTGAAGAACTCGGATAATCAAGATAGAGCATGTGCTCTTGGAACTGACTTGTGAGATTCAATGTTGTAAGCGAGTTTGGAATTTTTTTCCCTTGCATTTGCAGAACGATACTCCCATTTTTACAATCTTTTGCTTCGCTATAGTCTACTTCAAAAAATGAGAGCCCCTTGAAACTCGTGAGAAATTTTGATTTCATAGCACAATTTGAAGTCACAGATGCAGTCGAAATATCTGCATCAGATTGAAATACTACGATAGTGCTATCAAGATGATTGCTGTCTAAAAATATATTTTGAGAAGCTGCTCCCACGAAACGAACATCATTGGTGAATGAGAGACCACTTCAAAATACAAAGCCCAGACTTCACAATAAAGTAAGAGTCGTAAATAAGATTAAAATAATTATTTTTTGAGGCATAGCATATGAATAAATAGTTTTGGCTTCTATTATAGAAAAAAAGAGAGATTTTTCAAAAGAAAATCTCTCTTTTTTCTCACGTGATTTCCTACTCTAATTCTGAAAATATTTTCTCAAATTCTGAAAAATTATCTTGATATTTTTCTTTGTACTGAGTGAGAAGCTCGATAGCATAAAAGCTTAGGTTTCTATATTTTTCATTCTTTTTTGCAAGAGTTTCAAGTTTTTCAATCGTTTGCTCGATGGTTGCAAGTTTTTTTTCATTGCTATATCCCTTTGCCTCAAGTTTTACTATAAAATTATCAATTACTTTTTTCATCTTGAGCTTTAATGCTTCTGGTACTTTTGATGTAAGCACTTTTTCACATCCACACCCTTTTGTATCTGAAAAATACTGGGTTCCCTCATCACAGGTAAATTTGATGAGTTGGCACGTTTTCGTATTTCATTTATAGATTTTAGTATCAGTATTTTTTGGAGTTTCAGCTTTTTCTTCCGTTTTTTCACATTCTCCTTCATAGAGAAATGTCGCTTTTGCTGATTCAAGCATACATTTATTTCCGTATGTCTTTTGTTCTGATGCACATCCTGGTCCAGTACAAGTTTTTGCTGGTGATTTTCCACATACTGGTGCGTATTCTCTCGTACATGCTTTTACTGGATCTTCTGACTGTGTTTTACATTCTCCTTCATAGAGAAATGTCGCTTTTGCTGATTCAAGCATGCATTTATTTCCGTATGTCTTTTGTTCTGATGCACATCCTGGTCCAGTACAAGTTTTTGCTGGTGATTTTCCACATACTGGTGCATACTCCATCGTACACATGATTGGAGTTTCAGTTTTTGGAGTTTCTTGATTCAGGCTTACCTTTCGTGATCCGCTACAAAATCGTTCATTGTTATGAGTGATGGCACAGAGTCGGACGTAGAGCATTTTTTCTTTTGACCAAAATTCTCCCGTAGTTTGTTCTCTTTTTTCTCCTATAAAGTGAGATGCGTCTTCTGGATAGCTTGGGTTTTCTTTTGTGCTTGAGTACGCAAGTTTATACCATTTGAAGTCTCTTCCATCTGGAAACGCATTCCATGAAAGATTGATTTTTCCTCCATCAGTAACTGCTTTGAAGTCAAAGTTATATTCCTGAATCGCAGAATATTCTGGATTATTCCAATTTGATGTCCCTGTATTTTCTCCTGCATATACAAAGGCAAACGCTAAGAAAAAACTCAATATGAGTAGAAAAGATTTTGTAAATCTCATAGCATGATTATTAAAAAAATAAAATCTCATACATTATAACTTTTTCGTACAAAAAGAGTGACAAAAATTTTATTTTTTCCTTACATTTTTTAAAAATTGTATTACAGTATATTTCCATTTTTTATGAATATACAAAAAACTTTCTGATACTTTTCGTGTGTCAGGAGTAAGTTTCAGTTTAAAGTCGGTGACTCCAGCAAGTGAAGAATCTGTGTCGTCTGGAGAGGCTATCCCGAGAAAATCATACAGCGAACAACCGAGTGCTTTTGCATGTTGTATCACGCTCCATTGTAAGAGATAGGGAGCCATGAGATTGCGTTTTTGACTCGATGATGCTCCATAATAATAATACATCGTTTCCTTATCCTGTATAAAAATACCTGCTGCGATGAGATCATCCTCATGTTGCGCAAAAAAAAGTTGGGCATGTTCTTGTTGTAAAAATTTTTGGTAATATGTAAGCGTATTTCCAAAGAAATTATCTCTTGAGGTCGTTTCTTGCATCAGGTCATAAAATTTTTGTATGTTTTCTTTACTTTTCCATACTTGTTTCACCTGAACACCATTTTTGCTCGCGACTTTGATGTTATATCTCCCTTTTGGTTTCATCGCTGCAAGGATATCTTCTTCATTTTGCGTGAGATCGATGAGTGCGGTGTAAGCAGGGATAAATTTTTTGTAGTATTTTCATTCTTGGAAAGAGGATATATTTTCTTTATAGTGCGAATCCTCACTTGAATTCTCTCCTTTGGAGAAGGAGAGAGGCTGCAGAGAATAATCTAATGTTTCGATTTGTGCGAAGAGACAATTTTCTTCTGCGCAGAGTTCTTGGAGATTTTCTCCCACATTTTCATCAATGATTCCCTCAAATCCTATCACAAAAAGTCCATACTCTCAAAATGAGACTTTTCGCTTTTCGACGAAGATTTTCTTTTTGAGTCGGGAGTCTTTTGATTCCGGAGTCTGAATATCCTGCTCAATTATAAAATACTCCTGAGTTTGTCAGGAAGCTATAAGCATATCTTGCCAGGATTGAGTTTGCCAGAGGGACATGAGTTTTTGAGTTTTAAAATATATTTCCTATTTTATATATTTTTAGGAAAAGTGAAAGCTAGAGTGTTATCCAGTATCTTCGTAAGATTTTTCCTTGGATATCTTGCATGGTTTCTGGTGGATTTTCCAAAAATATTTCTGTCATCTCTCCTCATCCTTGAGAGAGAATAATTTTTTCTGAAGCGATATTATCTGTTACACAAGATATCATCACCTTTTGAAGTCAGAGCTTTTTTGCTTCAGCCAGTGCAAGACGAAGTTGCTCTGTTCCATAGCCTTTTTTTTGCTGCCAAGGGACGAT
>JAMIGJ010000045.1:0-7604 GCA_035905775.1 Candidatus Altimarinota bacterium | reverse complement strand
GCTCTTGATATAGAAGAATTCTACTCAGAAGCAAAAGTTACTACGATGTCAGTTATGGAGGTTACTGCTCTTCCAAAGGATAAGATGAATATTCGATTCCTTGCACAGCATTTTCCTCATATGCAAATAGGTTCCAAAGATTTTTTAATGTCTAGAAATAATCTTGTACAAAAAGCTATCATGTAGCTTAGGGTAAGAGCCCCTATATTAGCATCACACAAAGAATTTAAAAAAATTTCTGAAAGGGTATTTTGAAGGGAGCAGGATATTGTTCATTTTTTGCAGATTTCCCAGTCAGCAAATCGACGAAGTTCAGTAGCAGCATGTACTATTACGAACTTTATGTTTCTTCTCCATAAATTTCAAAGTCATGAATTATTCCCTTTTTTAGATAAAATTTCTAAAGACGATGAGTTTTTATTCACGTATCTTCGAAAGATTTTTAATCTTCCATCTTCCACAAAATTAGAAAAAGACGAGAGATGAGTCGTGACGTTTAAAAAAATATTTCCAGAGTTTAATAACACAGAAGTTACTGTAATAGCACGAATAAAAAATTTAGATTCTATACTACAAAAATCACTCGCGGATGCGAGCTATCTGGAGTTGGATGATTTGAAAGATATACTCTGAGTGACTATCTATATTCCAGAATCTGATAAAAAATTTACTTATGATATTCTCAAACAAGCTGATTTAAATCTCTTGTGATGAGTATGATATATTAAAAATAAATGACTCTTAAAAAAGGAGTATCTTCCTCCAGGTGCAGAAGAAAAATATCAGAAAGCATCAGTAAATACTCAAAGAAATACCTCAAGTAGTGAGAATTATGAAGATGTAAAAGTAAGAGGAATTCATGACATTCATATTGAATATGAAGAAATCCAGTATGCTTGAAAATTAGGCACAGAAATAAAAGTAGTACATGGAACACCAACGAATGATTCAAATGAAAATGGAATGGCTTTTCACCTCGTTTTTGATTATTTTGGAAAACATTTTGAGTGAGAACAAAATAGAAATCCCTTTATAACTGCAAAAAATCTCTCACGTTTATTTGATGATTTTTTTGAGTATCTTCAGAAGAATATCTGAAAATATCCAGCTAAAACACTCAGATGACTTCTCTCAGAAATAGATGCAGAACTTCCGAAAGCAAATGAAATATCATACTTTCCGCAAAATGGTTCAGACATCAGAGAACTCGAACATTATTATCAAACAAAAATGAAGCTCAGAATGTTTCTCTATTTTGCAAAGAAATTTAAGTTTCAAAGAGCAAATTTTGAGAAAGAAATAGTATTTACAACTGCGTATAATAGAGAACAATTACAGGTTTGATGAAGATGATACAAAATACAATCCTAACTCTTCCACTCAGCAATTCCTCCCTCTAAATCATACACTTCAGCAACTCATAGTTCTTCCATGACTTGTACTACATACTGACTTCTATTTCCATGAAAACAGTATACGAGATACTTCCCTTCTTTGGGAAGTTTTTGTATGCGCTCAAGGGCATCAGGAGCGTAGATATCTATATGTAGTTGATCTTTCGAAATCACTCCATAAATGAGCTGTTCGTGTGCTGTTCGAACATCAAGAAGGGTGTATTCTCTTGATTCAAGTTTTTCTTGAAATTCTTTTTTTGAGATCTGCATACAAAAAAGTTATAAAACTTCAAATGAAAGATTGTGAGTTACTTCTCTGTCGCTTTCATTTGAAATATAGTATAGTTTTGTGGAAAGTTGAAATCCATTAAAGGTCGTAGCCGATGCTACAGAATAATCTCAAATATGCCAGAACATCACCTTATCTCATACCTGTACTTCTGGTAAAGTCACAGATCCTGCAGTATCGAGAGAGTCACAGGTTGGACCAAAAAGTGTGTAGGTATGAGTTTGAATCTCAGTTTCTTTTTGATATACCGAAATTTGAGGTTCCATGTAGTCAAATATGAGTCCAGAAAGTCCTCCGTACACTCATTCATTCAGATACAAACGAAGGCTATTTTGATGCTCCTTTTTGATCCCAATCACTTCTGTCAGCATAGTATGTGAAGTTCCTACCATATATCTTCCGGGTTCCCCAATCCATACTACCTCACTGAGTTCTGGGTATTTTTCGAGGAGCGAATCATGGATTTCTCTGATATGATATGCGATATCTGAAAATTTGATATATCTATCAGAGCTTGGGTACCCTCCTCAAATATCGAGAATATTCATGGAAAAACCATATTTTTTTCACTCTAAAATAGTAGCTGCTGCTTTTTCGATTGCGTCTTTATGGATTTTTGGATCGCGACAACCACTTCCTACATGGAAGCTGACTCCATAGACATTGCCTCCAATATTTTCAATTTCTTGAAAAAAAGCAGTGACTTGCTCTGGAAAAGCTCAAAATTTGGTATTAAATTTACACACGGATTGGGAATCATCTACGGCAATTCGTAATATCGGATGTGCATCTGGATATATTTCTCTGATTTTTCTATATTCTTCGATACTATCAAAGGTCATTTTTTGAACGCTGTGATTTTTTGCATACTCTATGTGACTCTTTCCTTTTACGGGATTTGCAAAGATGATATCATCACTTTGATATCAGAGACTATGCACGAGCTGCATCTCTCCTTGACTCGCGCAGTCAAATTTTGCCCCAAGTGTTCCAAGAAATTCTACGATTTTTGGATCAGGATTGCATTTAATAGCATAGTATGGAGTAACAAATGGGAGCTCTTGCTTCCAGTACAAAAACTGTCTGCGGATTTCTGAAAGATCAATATATACTTGAGAGTTTTGAAAATTTTGACTCAAAAAGTTTTTGAGTTTTTGTTGAGAAAAAAATCTGTTTTGTGTTTTTTGTATACTTGGGGGAGCGAGGTCTTCCATACAATAAAAAAGTTATAAAAAATATAAGATAGGATTGTATTATAAAAAAATATTTTCCTGCGAAAGTGGAAAATATTTTTTGTTTTGATAAATGTATTTTTTATGGTGAAAATTTATTATTGACTAGTTCTTCCTTCAATATTTTTACTCGTATTAGGGGCTGGGTTTTCTATCTTTTCTTCAAGAGCTTCTTTTTTCTCCATTATGTTACTCGCAATCTCGTCAAGCTTATTTGAGAGTTGTTCATTCCAATCTTTTCCTGTAATTCCATCAATCGTTTCCCCTACTTCAGGAAGTGCGAATATCAAAACGATATATGCCAAACACAGAAGCATAAGATAGAACAAAGCACGAATATATTGAATCAGAGTCATAAGAAAGAAGATTAAGAATTACATCACATTTCACAAGAGTATATAACGCTGCATCCCTGTAATTTTTACTTGCACTATTTGTCCAATGGAGATACCCGGAACTTTTTCAAAAAAGACTTCTTTAAAATTACGTGTTCTTCCAAAAAATTGTTCATCTTTTTCTCAGGAAATAAGAACTTCTTCGACTCTTCCAAGCATGAGCTCATTTCTTTTTTGTAAATTTTTGAGAAGTAGTTCATTGAGAATATTCCATCTCTCAGCCTTTACTCTGTCTGGAACATCATCTGGGTACATTCGCGCTGCAAGGGTCTGTGGTCGTACAGAATATCGAGCCGTATAGCTAAAATCGAAGATACATTCTTCAAAAGCCTTCACTGTTTCTTCAAACATCATATCTGTTTCCCCAGAAAATCAAACGATAATATCGGTAGAAATAGAAAAAAGAGGATCACGACTCCGGAGATAGTGTACCATATCTCGAAAATCTTCATAGCTATGTCGTCGATTCATGCGTTTGAGCATTTCATTACTTCCAGATTGGAGGGCAAAATGCAGATAATTACAGGTATGTTTGAGGTCAAAATGGGCATCCAAGATATCACGGGTCATATCATGGGGATTACTGGAAGTGAATCGTATCCTTTCAAGTCACGAAATCCTATCTATATCCTCTAACAGTTCTCGAAATGGAGACTGAAAGGTGAGTTTTGGAAGTATATTTTCAAACTCATACCAGTCACGTATTCGAAAAACATTTTGATTATCTTCCTGTATTTCTCTATTCCATGGAGCATGAAATATACATATTTTTCCAGAAAAATTTTGTTTATAGGCTTCAATATGGTGAGGTCCATCATCTACAACAATATCAAGCCCTAGTTCATTGGCTGCAATATATTTATGGTCATGACCTCGCTCTTTGATAAAAATGATTTCTTGAAAAAAATCAGATCAAAAATATTTTTCTAAAATAATCTGTGTGTCATGTTTTGCTTCAACCTCACGAGAAGTGAGAGCATAAAATCTATGTCACAGAGCATGTAATTTTTTTAATACCTCTCAAGCTCAGCTATGCAGTTCGAGATTTTGAGCATTTTCTGTCTCAAAAATATGATATTCGTGCATGAGATTTTTTATCCCTCCGCAATCGAAGGTTGTAATATCGTCCATCACTACAATATCTCGAAATTTTTGATTATATCGGAGTAAAAGTTCTTCTCCTAGAACCACAAAAAGAGTATCATCGAGGTCTATAGCTATTTTGAGTTTTTGATTTTGCTCATTCCATTTTGATTTTTCTTCGTTCCAGAGTTTGAGATTTTTTTGTTTTCCGTAAGAATTTACATTTTGCCCCAAAAGGGTGATTTCTTTTGCTCCAGAAGCTACTGCTTCACGACATTCTTGTAAGATATCTTCTTTATTTCGAGAAACTTCTCCCCCACGAGTATACGGCACGATACAAAAAGTACAGTAGTTATCACATCCTGTTTGGATAATCACTGAAGCAGAAAATGGATGTTCTCGTTGTTGAGACTGTTTAAGATAGTCATCAAACTTATCCTCTTGTCAGACTTTTTCACCATAGATTTCTGTCAACATGAGAGGTAAGAATTTGATTTCCTCGATACGAAGGGTGAAATCAAGTATCAATGATCTGCGAAAGAGGTCATCGTCAAAGTTGAAAAATCATTGCATGTTTTCTCACAAAAGCTCTATTTTTGTTGCTTTTTTCTTCTGTTCTGCGAGGGATTCATTCTTTTGTAAGATATATCTCTTCGCAAGCCCCGTTTTTCGTACCATACATCCCGTGATTCCTGCGATAATCTTTTTTTCACGTATCTGGTTTAATTTTTCTATTTCATGCAGCATCCCAAATACTCGGTCTTCTCCTTTTTGTCGGACACTACAGGTGTTAAAGATAACCAGATCAGCCTCATTCATATTCTCTGTACGCATAAAACCAGACTGGAGCAAAATCATATGTACTTTTTCGCTATCAGCCTGATTCATCTGGCATCAAAATGTCTGTAAAAAATATTTTCGCAACATGAAAGATATACTAGTAGTCGAGAGCTCTCTGGAGCTGATTATCTATTTTTGATGTTTTATACAGTTCAGCATCATATATGAGTTCTATATCTGGCATAATTCCTACCTCGTCAATTCATATCGCAGTCTTCCCTGTAAACCATTTTGCAGAGGTATATTTGAGGGTAGATCCATCATAGTAACTTTTGAGGCTTTGTACGGAACCTTTTCCAAAACTCTTTTCTCAGATAATCACAGCTTGAGGATAATAATCTTTGAGGGTTCCTGCAAGGATTTCAGAGGCTGATGCACTTCCTCCATTTTGTAAAATGACGATTTGATATGCGTTTGGATCTATCGTGTTGTATCCGTGAGATCTATAGGCTGATTCTTTTCCAGCGCTTCGTACTTTTGCCGTAGCCTCTCCAGCAGGCACAAAATGTCCGAGTATATCAGATACTTCTGTAAGGTATCATCCAGGATTATTTCGTACATCGATGATGAGTTTTTTTACTTGAGGATACATTTTCATCTCTGACAGTGCTGCAGTAAAGTCACTATCTGATGTTTCTCCAAAATTTTTGAGTTGGATATAAAATGTCTGAGTATCGAGTCTTTTATATTCCACATCTTTAATCATAATCTTTGCTCGAGTGACAGAGATCTTTAGAGATTTTGCTTCTCCTTCTCGCTCTACGGTGAGTTCAACACTGGTTCCTGCTGGTCATTTGATCCAACTGACTACTTCACTCAAGGTATTATTTTCTGTAATGAGTTTTCCATCTATATGTGTTACATGATCTCCTCCCTTGAGTCCAGCAGCTTCCGCAGGAGAATCAACAATCGGAGATATCACGATGAGTTTTCCTGGAGTTGGCATTTCTACATACGCTCCTATTCCTTCATACGTTCACTCAAGGCTTTCAAAAAAGTCTGAGCTTTCAACCGGAGGGAAATAGGTCGTGTATTTATCCCCTGTTTCTTGTGTCAGTCACTTGATAGCTCCATTTATGAGTCCATCTTCTGTAAAGCTTTCCGCGTTATAGTGTTCTTCTTGGAGTGTTTCATACACGTCGAAAAATATTTTTTCTTTTTTTGTCAGGCTAGATGTAGATGAATTCAGTTGAATACTCACTTTTCCAGAGTTTGAAACAGGAATAAGTGCTTTTACGACTTCAAAGTCTTCGCTTGTGGCCAATATATCTGGTGAGGCATCAGCAATAATCGGACTTTCAATTTTAAAAATACTTTTCGCAAGAGCATAAAATTCATACTGAGAAAGAGTTTCTTTGGGGTATACTTTTCTGCTGGTGTTTTTAATTGCATTGCTGTAGACGAGTTTTTGGAGAGCATCCTCAACTTGAGAATTTTTTCGTACATCTAAAAAATTCAGACGAATATACTCAAAGCTTTCAGGAATATCTTTTTTTTGAGAGGCAAAAAATATAAAGGCATCTTCACGGGTGATGTCTCCAGATGCTGCAAATATCTGTGTGTGAGAAGTTGCGAAAAGAAATAGAAAAATTACAAAAGAAGACAAGATTTTTTTCATAAAAATAGATTAGTTCATTAAACGATGAGATTGTATTCAAAAAAACAGAAAACCCAAAGTGTTTTTAGAGTTTTGTTGGGGCTGTTTGAGCCTCTCCAAATAAAAGAGCTAGACCTCAAAATGGATAGAGTACTCCCCAGAATATAAGAAAAAGACCACAGAGGATGAGAATAATGTATGTTCCTCCATTTCAGAGATAGCGCTCAGCCCAGAGAAAGTTTCAGGTCCATGATTTTACATTGCGTCTATAGCGAATCATGAGATATCCTGATCCCATGAGGATAGAGCTATAAAAGAGGTCAATAAGGAGTTCCATATGTTATTTTTGAAGGTAACGTTCATAAAGCTTTTTTACTTCAGGATTTTCAAGAACTGCTTCAAGTGAAGAAGTATCTCCATCTTGAGACATACTCGGGAGATTTGGCATAAAACTCTGTATCAGATTTGGAAGAGTATACACCATAACATAGTAAGAGTATCCTAGCATTGTAATCCAAAAAATGATTTTAAAAAATGTATGCCAGCGAGCTCTACTTTCGGAACGTTTCATCATCTCGTAGATAGCATCGATTTTTTCTTCTTGGGTGAGAGACATAGAGTTTACATTAAAAATTATTTACACTGTTTCCAGTTTTTTCATCGTCCCATATCCACTTTGAGAGGGATAGGAGCGTTTTGTAGAACATTTTCCATTATATGAGGAATTTCTCGAAATAAAAATTCTTTTTCTTCAGGAACGATATTAAACACGAG
>JAMIGJ010000044.1:0-64052 GCA_035905775.1 Candidatus Altimarinota bacterium | reverse complement strand
AGTGCGAAATGCAGCATATTTCGGAAGATCTGTAGGGGCAAATAATAACATCATCCCTACAAGTTGGAGAATACAAATTTCTCGCAGTGCAAGTGGGACTCTACAAAGTAGCTATTTGAGTGGAAGTACGTGGATATCTTATGGAAAAAACTGGTCTGCAAAAACTCCATATGAGATCAGATCTATTGGCTGTAAAAATCTTACTGGCACACTCACATGAGCTGTCACAGGAAACAATACTGGAACACTCTTGCTCACTGGATCACAACTTTCATTTTCTGGAGTGTGATGTACGAATCAAAACTTGAAAATTTTCACTCTCGAGGTTAAAAATAGGGATTATAGTGAATTTCTTGAACTTAATACTGTTACTTGAGTGCTGAGAACATATTAGAAGCTTTGAGAAGCTTTTTTGAAAAGAGATATTCCATCGCAATATACATTGCGAGAAACATTGGAGCAACAATAAAGAGAGTTAGTATATCTCCCCAATCTTTCCAAAAAGAAATAAAGTAAAATAGAAAAAAGAGAAGAGTCCCAAAAAACCATGTTTTGATGCAAGAGAAGATATAGATTTTTGGTATCTTTATGTCTTTCAAAATGATATATCCTGTACACAGGAGTAAAAATATCTGCGAGACGAGTGTGATATAAGCTGCTCCCATAAATGAAAAATATGGGATAAAGATAATATTTCCAATAATGTTTATAAGCGTCACGGCAAGATTGACCCACAAGAGTATCCCCTGTCTTTCTGATGCAATCAGCATATAGATACAACACAGTGATAAAAAATAAAACAGGAGTACGGCAAGAACGACTCGAAAGGCATCAAGCGAACTATAGAGATGATTACTTGGTGTGAGATAGTCTGGGGTGGCAATAATCGATATCACTTCAGAGGCAAAGAGATTCCCCAGTAAAAATATCAAAAAACCAAAACTCAAAAGTACTTTCAAACTCAGACCAAAAATATGTTCAAGCGCTTTTACGTCGGTATTTTTATATTTTTCTGTGAGGGTAGGAAGCAAAGAGTTTAAGTAAAAACCTCAAAGAACCATGAGCACTTCAATAATCTTCATTGGAAGACCATACAGAGCAATAGAAATATCTGCTTTTTCTGGAGATTCAAGCAAAGAAAGTAATATCACATCTACCTTAAAATATACCACCGAAAGAAACAAAGCGAGTCCGTATGGAAGTGAAATTTTGAAAATATGAGTAATATATTCCCCATCAAAAAGATAGCGAATCTCTATGGTTTTTTTGAGATAGCAATAGTTCAAAAGTGTATTAAGGACTATTCCAAGAAATCCTGCAACAAAGACCGAAAGAAAGGCAAAGGAAAGTTCAGAGCTCTCTTGAAAAATATACAAAAGAGCGAGCGCAATAAGCCCAAGATTGAGCAGTTTTCCTGATATAAGCGATACCAGAGAAAATTCCATCTTCATTTGTGACTGCATGAGAGCCAAAAGCGAAGAGTTTATAAGGCTTACCAGTGTAAAGGCTCCCACAATCGCTATCGCAATAAGGGTCAAAGTATCGTGATACCCTGGAAGCAAGAGTGCTATCACTATCGCAAGAACCCAGATTCACAGACCTAAAATGGTACGAAGCGTCAGGATATTTCCAATAATCTTTTCTTTTGCGGTATGTCAGGCAGAGATTTCTCGAATCGCAATCGTATAGAGTCATAAATCCGCAAGAAATGCAAAAATCCCAAGATAGCTATACACTTTATTGTAGCTTCCATAGAGCTCCATCGGGAGATATTTCGTGAGAAGTCCAATCAGGACGATAGAAATAAGTGCGGTAAGCATTTTTGAAACGATTTGTGCAATCGTATTTGAGGCTATTTTTTTATACAATGTCGAGAACTTTAAAAGATAGTACTGTTGCAATTTTCCAAGAAGCATCTATGATACGTTCGAGATCATACTTTATACAAAAAAATAAAAAAAACAAAACGACTATGCGCAATATTCTTATTATTTTTACGTTTTTTGCTTTTGCAGCAGGAATATTATTTTTTACTGGGACGATAGAGACTCTTATCACTGAGCAGAAAAAAAACAGTGAAACTCCTGTTTCCTCAACTGGAGCAGAAGAAAATACTCCTGTCGAAGAGGAAGTGACGGAAGAGCCAGATGCAGTACGAACAAAAATCGAGCTGATTAAAAAACGACTTGCAGATAAAGGAATGATTCTTGAAGGAGACAGTTATTATAACAATAACCAACTTTCGCTCGCGCTCAAAAAATATCTGGAGTTTTACAAAAAAAATCCAAATGATCCTCTCATCCTCGAAAAGATTGCGCTCACCTATTTTGAACTCAAAAAGTTTGGAAGCAGTGTCAACTATCTCTCTCGACTTCCAGAGATGCCACAAAGTCAAAAAGAGCTTTTTGCCCTGAGTCTCATCTATAGTCTCGATATAACTCTGCCTGAAAATCGAGTGAAAATAGAAAATGAACTCAAAAAATACAATTATAGCTCAGAGGAAATATTTTATTATACGCAAAGTCTCTCATGTGTCGTAGATTTTCATATGTGTAAACTTTGATTTCAAGACTCCTTTTCAGGAAGTAGTGTGCAAGAGAGTGGTACTTGAACTCAAAATACCGTATTTTCTCCTCTTCTCAAAGTTGAAGAGGCATTGAAAAATTATGAAAATTTTCAGCTTGAAGACGTATCACTCAAAAATGCTTATCTCATCGGAGCGTGGTACCATAATAAACTCTATCCTGTTGCAGTTGCGCTCTCGAAAGAACTGCTCAAAGAAAAACCTGGATATAAACCCGTTCTCAAAATACTTGCGCAAAGTTATTATGAACTCGGAGAATATACTCAGGCTCGCGAAGTACTGACACAGTATCAAAAAATAGACTCGCAAGATGCGGATGTTTCCTATATGCTGTGAGTCATTCACGAGAAGCTCAAAGACTATGTCGTAGCCAATATCCATCTCAACAAAGCGCTTGAGCTTGGGTATACTCCAAGTATCGATGTTCGCAGACAACTCATCCATAATCTCTATCTCCTTGAAAATGATGCTGGGATGCTCAAGGCATTTTGAGATTTCGTAGAAGAGGAAGAAAACCTTGAAGCATCTGATCTTGGGCTTGCAGTGTATTATCATATTCTCCATGAATCATATGAGACAGCTCAAGACTGGAGTAAAAAATGACAAAAACTCTTCCCTGAAAATTGAGACTTTTATGCGTATGAAGGATGGATTCTTCGAGAAAATGGAAATACGCAAGAAGCTTTTTCTCTTTTGCAACATGCTCTTTCAAAAGATCCAAAAAATCCTTTTCTTTTGATACAAATTGCCTATACTGCAAAAGAAAGTGGGAACTTAGGGATTGCTCAAGTATATTTTAAAAAAGTACTCCAAGAAGCACCTAATACTTTGTGGTCAACACAAGCTCAAATGGAACTGAGCAGTTTAGAAACTGAGTAAAAATTTATTTTTTTCATTTCATCGGTATGTCATTTGAACAACTCGAATATCAGCAGCGTGAAGAAAAAAAGAAAAAAAATCTCGAGTCGCAGAGACAAGAGCAATTTTTTTTAGAACAAAAAATCAGAAATGAGAGCTCTCTCTTATTACAAAAACTTGCCGCAAATATCGCATCGGAATTTGGAATAAATATTTCAGAAGCTCAAAATCTCCTTGAAGGAAATACAAAAAACTCACTCTGAGAGCTTTCACTCGGAGTAAGTGAAAAACTCTCTCTGCAAGAACAAGAAAAGTTACAACAAGCGATTATACGAGCAAAAGAAGCACTTCAAGCTGCAAGTAAAGAATTTCGAGAACATCTCAGAATGACTCTCGAGCAAGAAAAAAATATAAGTGATACTCCTTGAGTCCTCATCCGTAAGCTCTTTTCAGCTGATTTTATACAGCGGGGACATTCCCCAGAGTCTCTTACGGATGAAGCAATCGGATGACTCCTCTGAATAATTGATAGCACAGAAGCTATCATCCTCTTTCTCTACGGACTTGGAAAGTGAGTCCTCGTCACTCCCTATCATCTCTATCTGCTTGCAACAGGAAAAGCCAGTTATGATGGTTGGAAAAAGATTTAAACTACAAAATCTTTTCTAAAAGCTCGGTGAGAGCTTTTTTATCATGTTTATAGAAGGTATGTGCATCAAGCAGAGGAGCTTCGAAGACTTTTACTTTACGGGCTTCGAGCTCTTTTTTCTCCCCTTTTGAGAGATAGAGATAATCCCCTCCTTTTACAGAGATATTACTTTGAAAGCTTTGTTTTTCTTCGAGAGTGAGCTCAAGTTTTTTGTTATTACAGATAAATATATCTATCTTGCGTCCTAAAAATCTCTCGATTTTATTAATGATATCCAGATGTGTCAGTCATTGTGTTTCTCCTCCTTTATTAGTCGAATTTCCAATATAGATGATTTTTGCATCGGATTTTTTAATCACGTCACTCACTCCTCCAATCACAAAGTTGGAGATGATAGAGGTAAAGAGATCCCCTGGAGTGATGATGATGTAGTCAGCTTGTTTTATTGCCTTGAATACATTTTTATGTTGGTAGGCATGTTTTGAGTCTTCCATGAGTTCGAGATCTGCAATCCCTGCGGTATAGGAAGCCACATTGGAAATTCTATCTTGGCTTTCTATCACTTCCCCATTTCATAAAACAGCGCGGATATAAGCTCGCTGCGTCGTAACTGGGATAATATCTGCCTCAACTTCGAGTATCTCGTGCATCACCTCAAGCATCTTATAATAATCTTTTTCTAGATTGTAGTAGAGATTTGCCATCAGGATATTTCCGACTTTGTGCCCCTTGATAGAAGACCTGAGAGGGAGAGTGAAATTTAAGAAACTCTCGCTTGAATTCTCTCCCTTGAAAAGGGAAAGAGACTTCATTTTTTGTAAATGCTTTTTAAAAGTCTCATCAGCACCTACCAGCCTAAAATAGTCCCAAATCGTGAGCTCTGAAATCTGGATATCTCGCTCTATAATCGTCTCAAGAAACTGCTCGAACTCATCTTTTCGCTCTGAATTCGACATCATAAACAGACATCTACGGAGATCTCCTGGAGGTGGGAGATGCAGTCCCAGATCTTCCTGAAACTTTCGCATCAACTCCCCTGTTGTACGACCATCATCCGACATCGAGACGATACTAGAGATATGATATTTCTTTTTTGGGAAATATCGTTGCATAGCATCCAGGAGATTGGATTGTCCATTTCCTCCTCAAATCGTAACTATTTTTTTCATAGAAAAACTAAAAAATACATACAGGTATTGTATGTATTTTTTAGAAAAATGCGAAGAAATGATGAAATTTAAAACTCCTGAGACTTCGTAGCCAAATCAAGATTGGGAAAATCTTGTGCGAGTTTTTGCTTGGTAAGAATTTTTGATTTCTCGACTCCGGGTTGATCAAAGGCATTAATCCCGAAAAGTTCACCAAGATAGGCAATCTGGAACTCAAGCATGTAGAGAAGCTCGGAAAGTGACGATTCTGAGATATCATCTATTTGGAGAGCTGCAAGTGGGACTTCGTCGTTTTGGAGAGAAGTGAGCGTCCCATATCTCTCGATTTCAAGCAATTCAGCAAAACCAAAGTGATTTTCTGCATCGATGAGAGGATTTTTTATGTGCTCTGCGATTTGTAGACTCATAAAAAACTTATCTCTGGGACCATCCTGAAAGAGCTGAAGCTCCGAGTGTTGGTCGGTCACTCCGACTGCGGTGATAGGAGTGATCCCGATACTGTCTTTCCCGATGCTTTCAGAAAGAAGCTGCGTATACCACGCTCCGATTCCCCCCAAACGACTCGAGTAAGGAAACAGCACACAAATATTTTTTCCCTCTTTTTCATAAAAATAGTATTGTAAGAACGCAAGTCTCAGAGCTGTATTTTGCTCTATATCCTCAGACAAAAATCTCTGTTTTGCGTGTTGTACTCCAGCAAGTAAGGCATCAATATCGACTCCAGCGAAGGCAAGTGGGAGAAGTCCTACGGGAGTGAATACCGAGAATCTTCCTCCAATATTATCTGCAAGAGAAAAGGTCTGGAAATGTTTCTGTATTTCTGCTTTTTTTGAATAATTTTCTCCAAGCACATAGCAAAAATGCTCTTTCCATTTGTCTACACGAGATTTCGTGAGATTCATAAAATACGTTGTGAGTGCATGAATCTCCACCGTGGTTCCAGACTTGGAAATCACGCAAAAAAGTGTTTTTGAAAGATCGAGTTGCTCCTGCAAATCCGTAATACTTTCAGGATCGATATTATCGAGGATATAGAGTTTTTTGACTGCTTGCTTTTGATTGTGGTACTTGCCTCTGAGTGTTTCAAACACAGCTCTCGTCCCCAGTGCAGAACCACCGATACCGAGTACGACCATAGTATCAAATTGGTCTCAAATCTTTGCAATATATTCATGAATCTCAGCAGTATCAACCGTTTCATCGACATCGATAAAACCAAGATTTTCTCGTTTCCCAAGAAGTGAAGTGATAACATCTTGCATTTGCGAAAAGCAAGGGATATCGGGATCAGAAAGGAGTTGAAGCATACAAATAGCATTAAAAAATACATACCAGTATTGTATGTATTTTTTAATGAAGTGCGAGAATTAGTAAGTGATTTTTTTTAAAAACTCTTGTAACTCATCTTTTACTTCTTCATCTTTCATAGCGTATGCGATACAGGCTTTGAGATATCCTATTTTACTTCCTGTATCGTAGCGAGTTCCGAGAGTATCGAGTGCAAAAATACTATCATTTTGAAGCATGGAAATAAAGGCATCTGCAAGACGAATTTCTCCATCTCCAACACTCGAATCTGCCGTTTCGAGATAGCGAAATATATCTGGAGTCAGGATATATTTCCCAATTGCTGCTCTACGAGAATCTGTACCTGACTTTGGCTTTTCAAGAAATTTAGTAACCTCAAGATTTTCTGTTGTTTCTACGATTCCATAATTTTTTACTTCACTCGCTGGGACTTCGATGGTTGCTATCACTACTCTGCCTGTTTCTTCGAATTTTTTTACGAGTTGCTCTGCTGCTGTTATAGGATTATCAATAATATCATCTCCGAAAAGCACCAAAAAAGGTTCATCTCCGATGAGGTTTTTCGCTCGCAATATAGCATCACCATCTCCTTTTGGATAGGGCTGTCGTACATAGACGATATTGGCTCCACCTGAAGCAGATTTTACTTTTTGAAGATACTCAAATTTTCCAGAACTATCCAGTCGTGCTTCGAGCTCAGGATTACTATCAAAATGATCCTCTATCGCACGTTTACTACGTCCAGTAATGATAATGATATCAGTACACCCTGCTGCAATGGCTTCTTCGACGAGATATTGCATCACGGGTTTATCCACAATCGGAAACATCTCTTTTGGAAGTGCTTTGGTTGCTGGAAGAAATCTCGTTCCCATCCCTGCTGCTGGAATCACGCATTTTGTTATTTTTTTTACCCTTCGGGTATTCGCTTCGCTTCGCATATATATAATTTTATGAGATGATATAAAATGATTCTATAGAAAAAACTCAAAACTCAACTGAGTCTTAATTTTTAATATCTTCTATAAGTTCTGGAAGTTCAGTTTCAAGATAAAAATGCCCTCTATCATGAAAATCACGAAAGATTGCATCTGGAAAATAATTTTTTATTTTGAGAGCATCTTCATACATCACGATAGTATCATCCGTGCTATGATAGATATAGATTTTTTCACACCATCTTGCTACTCTACTATATACTTCCTCCAAATCAAAAGCAAAGTTTCACATAATCTCATCTGGAGTATCACTCACTGCTGTTGCAATCAGAAAGAGTTTTTTGATGATAATTTTCTTTCCTGATTTTGGATGAAGTATTCCATCATTTTCCCCAAGATATTTGAGAATAAAACTCCCCCCTAATGAGGTAGCGACTATCATAATCTCTTGATCTAAAAATGGAAGCATTTTTTCAAACATAATCTTCCATGCTCTATAGTCTGCAAAATCTCTATCATGGAATGGGGCTCTGAGATACTCATAGTTTTCCCCGAGTCTTTCTCCCAAAGTTTTATTCCAGTTTTTAAAATTTACATCTGCGGGATTGTATTCCAGCTTCTCGAGCATGTCATAATAATCCTTAAAATTTTCTTTTGGACTCCCTCCATTGAGGAAAATAACTTGTTGTTTCATAATCTTTTTATAATAATCTTCACCTGAATCCTCTCTTTCAGTTCAACTTCAGAATAGTCGTACAAGTACTCCTTTCTTCACTTGTTCTTTCATACGAAAGACGAGGGGCTACAAATAAAAAAATACATACAGAGATTGTATGTGTTTTTTAAAAATTTGCGAGAATTTTTTTAACTTCGTATCCCATATCCCCTCTTGAGAAGTCTCAAAAGAACGATGATAAATGCAATATTACAAAAAATAAGCATCCCGAGAGAAATCCAAATATTGATGTCTGAAACTGAGATAAAACTATAGCGAAGACCATTTATCATATAGAGAATGGGATTGAACTGAGAAATAAATTGCCATGGTTGCCCGAGTACGGAAATCGGATAAAACACTCCTCAAAGATAGGTCATCGGGGTGATAAGAAAGGTTGGAATAATCGATATATCATCAAAGCTTTTTGCAAAGAGTGCGTTATAGAGTCCTAAAAATGCAAAAAGCAGAGCTGTAAGAAAAACAAATACAAGAGCAAGAGCATAATGCTCGATATGAATATCCGTCATAAAAGCTCCTACCAGAAACACGCATCCTGCAACAATCAGAGCTCGAAGTACCGCTCAGATAGCAAAACCCGCAAGGATCTTCCAGTGAGCTATCGGAGAGACAAAAAGCTCTTCGATCGATTTTTGAAACTTTGCTCCAAAAAAACTACTTGAGGTATTGGAGTAACTTGCCATAATCACAGCCATCATGAGAAGCCCTGGAAAGATAAAATCGATGTAGCTATGTCCTTTAACCACAGAGATATTATCCCCGATAAATTTTCAGAAAATCGCAAGATACAGTACGGTTGTGATAACAGGTGGGAGAAGCGTTTGCTTCCAAACACGCAAGAAGCGAAAAACTTCTTTGTAGATCAGAGTATAGAGATCGGTCATGGGAGGATATTTTAGGAAATAAATTCCTATCTTGAATTCTTTCTTTTGAATTCAAAGGAAAGAGGCTGCAGTGTTTTTAGGATTCTTGTTTGTAGCCCTTCTCCTTTTTTGTAAAAGGAGAAGATTCAGATGAGGAATAAGAAATTACTTCTTCGCAAGTTTTAAAAAGAGTTGCTCGAGTCTGTTGGATTTGTTTCGCATCGAGAGAACCTGGACTCACTTTTCCGTGAGGATAGAAAATATATCATTTATGCTTTCCGCTGCTTTTACGCTCAGTTCGAGCGTTTTTGCATCTACGAGTTTTGGATTATACTCTGCAAATCGTTTTGGTATTTCTTGGAGTTTATCTTTCAAATCCAACACAAATATCTCTTCATCCAGGGTGGAAAGAAGTTCTTTCACGCTTCCCTGATGCACGATTTGTCCTCCGGACAAAATCGCAACATTGCGACAGAGCTCCTCTACTTCTTCGAGATAGTGGGTCGTGAGGATAATCGTCACTCCCTTTTCATTGAGTTCACGGATAAATTCCCACATCGTCTTTCGAAGCTCGACATCGACTCCTGCTGTGGGTTCATCGAGGACGAGAATCTTTGGTTCGTGCATGAGCGCTCGCGCTATCATGAGTCTTCGTTTCATCCCTCCTGAGAGTTCTTTTGCTTTACTCTCACGTTTTTCCCAAAGTCAAAGTTTCGTGAGATAGAACTCAGCTCGTCTTTTCGCTTCGTCTCTTGAAACTCCATAGTATCCTGCTGCAAAGAGACAGATATCCTCGACTTTCGCAAAGATATCAAAATTGAACTCTTGTGGCACGACTCCAATATGGGTTTTAGCCAGAGAAAAGTTTTCATCGATATCGACTCCCCCTATTTTTACCGTTCCTGAGTCTTTATTCACGAGGCTCGTCATAATCCCAATCGTGGTAGATTTTCCGGCTCCATTATGCCCCAAAAGTGCAAAAAAATCACCTTCTTGTACTTCGAGATTGACTCATTTCAGGACTTCGTTTCCTTTATAGGATTTTTTCAGGTTTTGTATTTGTAGAATTGCTGGCATTTTTTTTAGATTGGAGGAAAATAAAATACATACGAGATTGTATGTATTTTTTATATTTTGTGAAATTATCTTCTTCTCAGTTTGCTCCTACTAGGAGTGAAACTTCAAAGCGATTTGCGAATTTTAGAATTACAATATTCTGTAACATTAAGAATTTTTCTTTCAGCATTTTTATCATTAGTACCTAGTAATAATCAGGCAAGTCGTGTTTGGATGCGATGCAGTGTAATCCCTGAAGCAGACGAAATTTCACTTGAAATTCCTTTTAAAATCTCATCAAGTGATTCTCAAGATATATCTTCTTGTGATACTGGTTTATTCATAAGTTATATTTGTTATTCTAAATTTTAAGGTAGATATATTATACATATCTATAATTTATGTCAATTATTTAAAGCCTTCTCTATCCACTTTTCTAACTCTTCTCTCTCTTCCATAATCTCTTCTGGGAGTTCATAGTAGGAGATATTTGCTATTTTTCCTTGCTTTTCGTAGCTAAAAATACGTGCATTTTTTTCCAGAAAATCTGCTTTATTGTGTTCTCACACTTTAAAATAAATGCGTTCAAAAGCATATATCGCAAATATCTTTCCACGAAAATAGACTCCATAGCCTCCAAACATGCGTCGTGTCGTATAGTTTCTATTTCCCTCTAGGCAATCTGAGAGAAAATATACTAAAAGTTCTGGAAGTGCTTTCATTATTTCACAATATGCGAGAGTAAAATCCCCGTTGCAATCCCGACATTGAGAGATTCACCGTATCCGATTTTTGGAATCAACACTCCCTGCGTCATATATTTTCGTGAGATTTCTGAGATTCCATGTGATTCGCTTCCCATGACGAGAACTCCTGATTTTGGAAATACTATTTCACCAATATTAGTTCATCCAAGCTCAGCTCCATACACGGGAAGGGTATTATTTTTATAAAAATCCTCGAGATTTTGGGAGGAAATATTGAGGTGAAAGAGAGTTCCCATCGTCGCACTCACGACTTTGGGATTATAGAGTTCTACAGAGTCCTGCGAACACACGATATGCTCTATTCCAAACCAACTTGCGGTTCGTAGTATCGTTCCCATATTTCCTGGGTCGCGAATCCCATCGAGAACGAGGGTCCACGAGTCTCTGAATTGTCATACCGTACTTGTTGCGGGAGATTGTTGTCTCACTATTGCAACTCCATCGCTATTATTTTCCAGAGTCGAGATTTTGGAGATAGTTTCTGTATCTCAAATACATACCTCTCTCTTGATTTCTTTTGCTTGGAAAGGGAAAGATGCTGCAATCTCTTCAAACAGTTTTTCACTTACATAGAGTTCTTCGATGTGTTCTTTCCAATCACTTGCGAAAAGTTCGAGAATCATCTTTCGTCCTTCGACCAAAAAAAGTCCTGACTCAGTACGTCATTTTTTATCGTGGAGTTTACGAATCTGCTTGATTTTTTCTTTGGAGAGCATGGGGGAAAACTAAAAAATACATACAAAGATTGTATGTATTTTTTGGAAAAGTGCGAGAAAATTAGTTTTTACAAAAGCATCCCTCGATATGATCATCCACGACTCCGACAGCTTGCAGATAGGCATAGATGATGGTCGAACCGACGAAGCTCATGCCTCGTTTTTTGAGGTCTTTTGAGATACGGTCTGAAAGTTCAGTTTTTGCTGGAACCTCAGAAAGAGTTTTTGGATGATTTTTTACTACTTTTCCTCCGACAAAGTTCCAGAGATAATTCGAGAAACTCCCGAATTCGCTCTGAATCTGAAGAAATACAAGAGCATTTTTGCGTACGGAAAATACTTTGAGTCGGTTGCGAATAATGCGTTCATCTTTCAAAATAGTTTTGAGTGCTTCGTCACTGAGTTCTGAGCATTTTTTGACATCAAAGTCACAGAAAGCGTTTTTGTAGCCTTCGCGTCGTTTTAAAATCGTTTCCCATGAAAGTCCTGCTTGCGCTCCTTCGAGAATCAAAAACTCAAACAGCACTCTGTCATCATGTACTGGGATTCCCCACTCTTCGTCATGATAGTGAACATAGAGTTCATTTGTGGGATTCACCCAGCCACAGCGAATGCGATTACTCTGTTGCATTTTTATACCAATCATGAAGTATAACTTCAATATCGAGATTTTGTCCTTCTACTTCTGATTTAAAGAGGTTTATATCTGTATTCTCGTCTTGGCCTCTGTAATGATACGGAAATACAAACTTAGGAGCAAATGCAAGGACTCATGAAATCGCTGATTCAACCGGCATCGTATATGGGAGATTCATCGATATAAAGGCTAAATCAATATCACTCAAAGCTCTCATTTCTGGAGTATCTTCACTATCCCCTGAAATATAGATTCTAGTATCATTTTTTTGTATCACATATCCATTATCCCTACCTTTTGGATGATAGTTTTGTGCTTCTTCACGGACATTATAGGCAGGTACAGCTTCGATTGTAAATCCAAGTACATCAAGAATATCACCATTTTTCATCACTTGGGCTTTTTTTTGGAGTTCAGGTGATATTTTTTCAAAAACTCCAGGGTTCACGATAAGTGCAACCTCCTCTTGCATGAGTGCTTCGAGTACTTCAGGATTGAGATGATCTCCATGCTCATGCGTCACAAGTATGGCAGTAGGTTTTGGGAAATTCGTATATGACTCCAGTGCTTCTGCTGGATCGATATAGAGTACCTGATCTGCCCACTCAAGTATCAGGGTAGCGTGTGCAATGGGAGTGATCCTGATGGATTCATCATTGATGCTAAATTGATAGCTTGATCCTGTGAGTGTATAAGGATCTGTTGCAAGTGTGGTATGAAGTGGAGTTTCCATAAGAGCTGCTGTTTGAGTGATAGGGGTTTCTTGAGGAGTTGAAATACTCATTTCTTGTGATTCTTTTTTTTGACAAGAAACAAGAAAAACAAGGAAAAATAAGGCTATAAAGCTGAAAATCTTCATCATTAAAAAATTTAAAAATACTAGGAGAAAAATACAGGAAACACTAAAGCAATAATCCCTGCGATCATCGAAACAATAAAGGTAAGAAGAACTTTTCGTCCAAACATTTTTTCTCCAAAACGAAACGCGAGAGATCCTTTGACGAGATTATTGGACATCACGGCAATCAGGATAGTCGTCCCTGCAATGAGAGCTGCAAGCTCTCCAGATTTTGCATTCGCAGACATCGTCTGAGTAATCGCATCTACATCTGCAAGTCCTGAGATGATGGCAAGACCGTAGTAAAATATCTCCTGTGGAATGAGATCTTTGTAGGCAATCCCGAGAGCCGCAATAAACTTAATCATCAGAATAAAGGCTGCAAATTTGAGCGCAGGAGCAATTTGAAATGGACTTTGTACTTTTTCCTCGATATGTACTTCTTGCGAAGCCTGTTTTTTTGAAGTGAGATAAAAATATCCGGTTAAGCCAATAAAAACGACAAACATAGCAAGAGCAGGGATAAATACTGCAGCTAAAAGTGCACTGTAGGTAAAGGCAATAATCGCGATCACTCTCAGAAACATCACTCCAGAAGCCAGCAAAGCACCTGTGGTATAGAGAGAAGAGTTATGAGGATGTTTTTTACTTTCTTCTGACATAGACGCTGTTACTGCCGTGGAAGATATCATCCCTCCCATCACACATGATGCGATAATCCCTGATTTATCTCCAAAGATTCGTGTCATAAAATATCCAATATAGGAAATCCCAGACATCACTACTACGAAAAACCATGTAGAGTAAGGATTAAAAAACTCCATCGTCCAAATAGGAAGCTGGATTTGAGCAGCTTCTGTGAACCCCAGTGACTGAAAAAGCGTTGAAAAAGAATATTTTACATCTGGAAGAAGTGGAAGAATCACAAAAGCAATTGCTGCAAATTTCAGTGTGGTATTGAGCTCATCACGAGATATCTTTTGCATGAGATTATGGAGTGTATCTTTTGCTGAGATTATAAGCGAGATAAAAATAGCAAAGATAATTGCCATCTCCTTTTGATTCAGAAATATGAGAACTCATAAAAGATACACGAGTATCACCGCAATTTCTGAGGCTGGAGATTGCTGCTCTTTTCGAAATACATGAAATACATAATCTACATAGACAAATATTGCTATGATAATAAGACCAATAATTGTGAGTACTAAATAACTTCCTAAAAGTTGGTCTGAAAATTGCATGAGGGCTCAAAGAATCGCAATGAGTCCAAAAGAACGAATTCCTGCAAAATCATTACTGGTATTTTTATTACGAAATGCTCCTGTTTTCTCATTTCCAAGGATATCTTTTTGTATCCCTACAAAAGCTCATAGTACAAAAGCCAAAAGAAAGAGAAATGAAAGTTCCGGAAGAGATGCATAAGAGGTAAGATCCATAAAAACAGAATTATAAAATATATGTGAAAATTATACTTTATTTTTTCAAAAATACAAAAAGGACAATAAAAAGAAAAATTCCTAAAATAACCAGTTGCAGAAGCATACTGAACGATGACTGTACCATAATTTTTTTTCAAAAAATATTACTTTCTAGTATAAATTATGTTTTCAAAAATACAAAAATTTTGTATAATCTCAGCATTAAAAATTTTTTTCCCTACTTTATGGCTCAGATTTCACTGCGAGAATATGATGTAAAACAGATGTTTGCACGATATGCTGGAACTTTTTATTCTGGAATCCAAATTCGAGATATTTCAGATATAGAAAAACTTGATACAGAAAAAAAATATGTTTTAAAACCTGATATGCTCTTTGGAAAACGCGGAAAACGCGGAATGGTCGGAATCAACCTCGCGAGAAGCGAAGCAAAAGAATGGCTTACAGACTGGTACAAAAAAGAAGTCAATATCGATGGAGTACTTGGAACACTCGATGTATTTCTCGCAGAAGAAATGCTCCCAATAAAGCAAGAATACTATCTGAGTTTTACGCAAAGTCGAGATGGAGATATCGTCACTTTTTCTCCTGCAGGAGGAGTCGATATCGAAGAAAACTGGGAAACTACGAAAAGTATAGTCGTAAAAGTAAATGATGAGTTGGAGGAAACCTCTCTCAATTCTCTTCTACAAGGAGAGAAGAAGCTTCAAGAACTCATCTCTTCCCTCTTTGATTTTTATCGCACGCATGGATTTACCAGTCTCGAGTTTAATCCTATTTCTGAAGATACTTTTGGAAATTTTCATCTGCTTGACGCGGTAGCAAAGATCGATGACTGCGAACATTTTCTTCAAAAAGAGCACTGGGCTCTCATAGAGTTTCCGAATAATTTTGGATTTCAGGAGTCAGCTGCCGAGCGATATATCCGAGAACTTGATATGCAAACGGGAGCTTCCCTGAAGCTCAAGATTTTAAATCCAAATGCGAGTATTTGGACACTTTTTGCCGGAGGAGGAGGGTCACTCGTGATGACGGACTCACTCGGAGCTCTTGGATATGCTCATGAAATAGGAAATTATGGAGAACTGTCTGGAAATCCGACTCGAGAATTTACCAGAGAATATGTGCGAGTGTTAGTGAAAGAGGTGCTGAAAGCAAAACCTCAGACTCAAAAAAAATACCTCATTATCGCAGGAGCGATTGCAAACTTTACCGATATAGCAACGACCTTTCAGGGAGTCATCGATATCCTCGAAGAACTCCAAGAAGAAATCCGAGCACAAAAGATAGAAATCCTCGTACGACGAGGAGGAATCAACGAAAAAAAATGACTTGAACTCCTAAAAACTGCTTGTGAAAGGCTCGATATTCCAGCACATATCACCGGAAGTGACCACTATATGACTGATATTTTGAATGAAATAAAACTCTAATTATGTTTACCAAAAATTCTTTTGCCTGCATCTATGGTCTCCAAACGGGAGCAGCTCAACACATGCTCGATTTTGATTTTCTCTCTGGTCGAGAAGCATCAGTGCTTTGTTTTGTGAATCCTGGAAAAAAATATGCCCTGCAAAAGCTCTTTTATGGAGACAAGGAAATTCTCGTTCCTAGTTTTTCAGATTTTGAAAATATACCAACAAGTATTTCCGAAAAACTCGATACTCTAGTAAATTTTGCAAGCTTTCGCTCTGCTCAAAAATCGACGTTGCAAGCGATGGATACTGGATATTTCAAAAATATTATCATCATTGCTGAGGGAATTCCTGAGAGACACACGCTTGAAATCATCGAAAAAAATAAGGAACTTGGACTCAATATCATCGGACCAGCAACGGTTGGAGCGATGAGTGCGGGAGTATTTCGTGCTGGAAACACAGGTGGAAGCCTCGAAAATATCGTTGATTCACGACTCTATGAGCCGGGAAATGTCGGATTTGTCTCAAAATCATGAGGGATGAGTAATGAACTGCGTCGTGTGATCGCAGACCGAACGAATGGAACTGCGCTTTCTATCGCTCTTGGGGGAGATAAGTATAATATCATGGATTTCCCTGCTGCGATGAACATCATGCAGGCAGATGAACACATCAAAATGATCGTGATGCTCGGGGAAATCGGAGGACGCGACGAACTCGAGGTAGCACGGATGATAGAGACATGAGAAATTACTAAACCCGTCGTTGCATGGTGTATCGGAACGATTAACGAACATATCAAGGGAGAAGTACAATTTGGACATGCAGGAGCAAAGTCCAACAAAGACGAAGAAACTGCCAGTTATAAAAATATGGCTCTCAGAAATGCAGGAGCCATCGTTCCAGAAAGCTATATGGATTTTGGAGAGAAGATTGAGGAAGTATTTCAAAAGACTGGTCTCAAAAGAGACTCTTCTCAAACAGATACTCTCTCCGAGAAACTCGCTCACATCAAGCATCGCAGAAAAACTTCTTTTACTTCGTCTATTTCGGACGAACGAGGTGAGGAACTCCTATACAATGGGAAAAAAATATCTGAGTTTACGCAACATCCTGATATCGCAGAAATCATCGGACAACTCTGGCTTAAAAAATCTCTTCCAGACTATGCGAAAAAATTTCTCAACACGGTTTTAGTGCTCGTTGCTGACCATGGACCTGCGGTTTCTGGAGCCATCAACACCATCATCACTTCTCGTGCGGGAAATGATCTCAAATCCTCGCTCATCGCAGGACTCACGGCTATCGGACCACGCTTTGGAGGAGCGATAGACGGAGCTGCAAAAAACTGGCTTGAGGCATTGAAAACGGGTATTTCAGCTGAAGACTTTGTTGCGAGTATGAAAGATGCTGGAGAAAATATCGCAGGAATCGGGCACAAGGTAAAATCCAAGTTCAACCCTGATTCTCGTTGTGAAATCCTCGAAACACTCGCACAAGATTTTCCAACTCACCAACATCTTGATTTTGCCAGACAGGTAGCAGAACTCACCCTCGAAAAAAAGCCAAATCTCATCCTCAATGTCGACGGATACATTGCTGCGATGCTTTTGGATATCTTCGAGGATATCAGCATGGACTACGATGAAAAAAAGCTCTACATCGAGGCAGGGATTTTTAATGGGCTCTTCTTGCTTGCCAGAAGTATCGGGTTTATCGGACATGCCATCGATCAAAAAAGGCTCGGAGAAGGACTCTACCGAGCGGATTGGAAGGATATTTTGTATGTAGAGTAAAAATATTTGACTAAATTTAAAAAATAATTATATTCACTTTACTTCTAACAAGAAGGGAGGAGAAAATGAAACTCGTCGCAGTGAAATAATCTGGCGCCGCGGGAAATTTTTCAAAACAGGGGGAATCAGATGAAGAAGAAAGGCTTCCATATTGGTTCTCCCACAACAGCAAAAAGCCGTTCCTATAGGAACGGCTTTTGTCGTAATATATCATGTTACTCTCCCCATCTCTTAAAACTTGGACAATCCTGAATCACATTGATAAGTGCAAATCCTGGATGTTGTATCGCTTCCTTAATAAGCTCTTTGAGTGCTTTGAAATCTTTGGAGTGCCCGAGTTTAGCAAAAGTACATCCAGCATCTGCTGCGAGCTTGAGTGGATCTATTGGAGCAACGGTATTTCCATCTGGAGTGGTTTTGGTTTGAGCCCCGAGTGGAGTGGTTGGACTTGCCTGTCCTGTGGTAAGTGCGTAATTTTCGTTATCAAACACGATATAGAGCATATTGATATTTCTACGACATGCATGGATAAAGTGCCCCATCCCAATCCCATATCCGTCTCCGTCTCCTCCCATAATCACGACCGTGAGTTCAGGATTTGCGAGCTTCACTCCCGTCGCAAATGGCACCGCACGTCCATGAAGCGTTTCAGCTGCATATCAGTCCACGTATTGGCTTGCTTTTCCAGAGCATCCAACTCCAGAAACGACCACGCGATTATGAGACGCGATTTCAAGCTCTTTAAAGGCATTTTTGAGGGCCATGATGATGAGGAAATCTCCACATCCTGGACACCATTGTATGTTTGTCAGTCAGCTACGCATAGGTTATTTATTGTTTAATTTGGTAATTTCTTCTTTAATTCAATTATAAAATGACATCAAAGTAAATAAAACAAATGGAGTTAAAATTACTGATGTAATAATATCTAAATATATATATGAATATATCAATATAAAAATAAAAATACATCCAAAAAATATTAAGGATAATATTGCTGGAATTCATTTAATTATTCTTCTTTTTCAATACATATAACTATTTTAGCGTTTCAAAATCCTCATAGTAAAATGGATAGAGGTCATATTTTCGCAGTCTTGAGATTTTGAGTCCGTCGATATAGGCCAGTCCAAGTTCTTTGGTGATATAGTTTTCGAGTTGTCCTGAGTAGTTGCTTTCTACAAAGATGATTTCTGACTTTCCTACGAGTTCGTTTCGAAGTCTTGTATCAAGTGGCTTGAGAAATTTTACGATGATGAGTCCAAACTCAGGATTATTTTTGATAAATTCTTTTGCGGTATAACTCGTGTAACTCGTTGTGAGAAGCATTTTTTTTGGGCTAAGTCCTGCTTGAGACCGGTCTCATACGAGACCGGTCTCTGAGTGAAACACCTCATACCCACATATCCCTTCTTTTTCATAAAAATTTTCGAGTTTTTTCCAGCGCTTTTCGGTCATCTTCATTTTCATGTCTGTATCTTCTGTTGTTGCCCCAAACTCATCGTGCTCATAACTCGTTGCGATAAAGTCTCCGTTTGGAGTTCCTGGGATAGAGTATGGAGAAATTCCGTCGTCTGTGAGCGCATATCGTTTAAAGTCACTTGCTGGAGTCATTTCGAGCTTTCCACGGTTGATTCCTGCAGTTTTGAGTTCTTCTTCGAGGGTTGCCTTTCCGTCTGAGAACTGTTTATCGATGAGGACGATGACGATGGTTTGATATTTTTGAGTAAGATTGAGAGAATATCCTGAGAGATAATAGGCATCTTCGAGCGTACTTGGAGCAATCACGATATGATCAAAATCCCCAAAACTTGGATTCAGAGCGAGATTGAGATCTCCCTGTTCATGAAAGGTAGGAGTTCCCGTACTTGGACCTGCTCGCTGAGCGAGTATCATCGAAAGCCCCAACTCTGCCTGTATGGCAAACGAGATAGACTCGACCATGAGTGCAAAACCTCCTCCCGATGTCCCAACCATAGACCTCTTCCCTGCAAAGCTCGCACCAAGTGCGCTCATCGCAACTGAGATTTCATCCTCTGCCTGCAAGTATGGAACTTTTTTAGATTTAATCACTTCAGAAAGTACCGTTGATGCTGGAGTCATCGGATAAGCAGAGTAATATTCAAGTCCATTATCGATTGCCCCTTGTGCGAGCATCTTATTTCCATAGCTGACAGGACGAGCTGGACCAATGGAGTCAAACTTTGGAAAGCTGATATGAGCTGGGATATCATAACTTTGTAAAATATTTTGAAACAGAGCAATATTTTGAGCGACGACATCTGGTCATTTTTTTGCAAATATTTTTGCTATTTTCTCCTCAAGCAGATGCGCAGGAAGTCCGAAAAGTTTGGAAAAAATACTGATAAGATAGGTATTATCATACTTATCGTCACTGGCAACTGGCAGGAGATTATATGCAGAAAAATCTTGCCCTTTTGCCTCAAGCTTTTCGATATTTTTTTGATTCGTGATGATACAAGCTCCAGACTTGAGATCCTTGAGCCACGCAGCGAGATTGAGACTATCAAGCGCGATAAGCACATCCACATATTTTGAAATATATTTTGATCGATCTGATACAAAGATGTCAAAATAATTGACTCATCCTTTAATCAGAGATTGATACTCGATATCGGTATTGACAAGATACCCGAGCTCCGCAAAGACTTCCACGATGATGTCTGCCGTTGAGTTCATCCCCAGACCTGCAGCTCCTGCAACCCGTATATTGTAGCGCATACATGCAATAAAAAAATATATTTCCCCTATGGTAGTGAAAAATATATTTTTTACAAATGAGAAGCAATAAAAATTATTGTATATTGTGTTTATTTATAAGTGACCATCCCAAAAATACGAGTATCATGAGTCCAAAAAGGATGAAAAATCCTCCATATCCCGCAAATGAAACGAGGAGTCATCCAAGGAAAAGCCCTACTACATTCGCAAGATTTTGCAGTATCTTCATTGGAGCCGCAGAGGCATTGGCATCTATTTGCTTGAGCCCCTTGAGCTCTGCATAAGAGGCATTATAACTTTCGAGAAAAGTCGCAGCAGAAAGCCCCATACAGATCGCATATCCTACAGAGTTGATGAGCGCAAGCCCCATCACGATATATGGATTTATAGGATCTCCCGTAAAAAATCCCATACAAAGAAGCGATCCTCCAGAAAGCAACAGTCCAAAACTTGCGATTTTAAAGACCCCAATTTTATCTGCAAGTTTTCAAAATAATCCCTGTAATCCGAAAGCAGGGACTGCGATAAGTCCAAGTAAAATAAAGCTCCATCCTGACTTTACCTGATTGAGAAAATCTATGAGAAAGGTCGAAGCAAAGGTATCCCAAAACCCAAAGGTGAGAAGCATCACAAAAGACCAGTACACGATCAGGTATTTTCCTCGTGCAAAGGCTAAAGTTGCATAAATCTCATGAAAGCTTTCAATGGTTTTTTGTTGCATCTGCGAAACGCTAATCATATTGGGATTACGGACCATCGGACGTAAAAAGAGGTATTTTGTTTGACTCAAGGTTTGTTTCATATCGATACTTTTTACGACTTGCGTGACATTTTCACGAGCTTTACTGAGGGATGATTTTTTTAAGTAGACTTGAAATTTTTGTACTTCTTTGAGATCAAGGGTGGTTTTTGCATTATCAAAATAGTAATTCATCACAAAAAATATGATGATGATAATCAGAAGGATATGAAGTATGATAAATTTTGGAGAAGAACTGAGAATAAATCCTGATATCAAAAGCCCAAGAAATGAACCAATCCCAAAAGCAATATTATTGGTCGCAAAAATAGATTTGTACTGATCGGGAGTGGCATTATTGAGAACATAGGAGATATTGGTAATATCATTGACTTCCTTACTAAATCCATAACACATCGCAGCAACGAGCATCAAAATGAGATTCAAGACATTTCCTAGGAAAAATCTCAAGAGTCCATCGAGTGGCCCGGCATTTTCTGCGAGATTTTGCGAGATGAAATCTGTTGCCTCAAAAATAAAATTTCCAAATATCAAAATCGCAACAACCTGAGCTGCAACTCCAAGGAGATAGAGAGTCTTCGATTTGAGATAGTATTGTAGTATCCCGATTGGTACATCAAAGAGAAACGCAAAGAGATTTCCAAGCCCGAGAAATATCCCCACTAGAGCTAAGGATTCAAGCTGTAAGGTAAAGAAAAAAACACTCGTAAAGTGAAACATCATCGTCGAAAAGCTCAAAAGTCCCACGGTAAGATGCAAATTTCTCCTTCGTACTCCATCAAGTCCTCCTTCGACTGAGACAAAAACTTGTTTTTCTCCTGACATAAATAGCACATATTTAAAAATAATTCCCTTTGAGTGTAGCATATTTTTTTACTGCTGACAAAAAATAGAGAGAGAAATGATTTTACTGTGTTTCATATAGCATTTTTTGCATTTTTCTCAAAAATATACTATGCTTGGAGTATATATATTTATGTCTGCCGTATGCCTGGAGTAAAAAAATCTAAAAAAATAACAAGCGAAGCTCTCAAACAGGAAATACTCTCTCAAGAAGAAGTCCGTGAGTATCAGTCTGAGCGATTTTCAAAGATTGAAGATCAGGTAAAAAAATGACTCGAAAAACAAGATACCGCAGAAGTACTGCGTGATATCACGCTTTGAGCTCTCGTGGTAGGAAGTAGTGATGTGCACTATGAGTGCTACGAAGAATATGTCGTCGTTCGATTTCGTATTGATGGAATTTTGGTTGATATTTTTCGACTGGGTCACACGCAGTATAAAAAAATAGTGGAACGTCTCAAGTATGCAGCAAATCTCAAGCTTAATATAAGCACTATCCCTCAAGATGGGAAATATGCTCTCAAACTCGATGAAGGAAAAAAGCTTGATATCCGTGTTTCTACCCTCCCGATTCACTGGGGAGAAAATATCGTGTGTCGTATCCTCGATTCAAAAGGAGTGGTGATAGACTTTGAAGAACTTGGATTTTATTGGACTTCAAAACGTATGCTTGAGCGTGCCCTCCAAAAAAAAGCTGGGATGCTTCTCGTGACTGGACCTACTGGATCTGGAAAGACAACTTCCCTCTATACGATGCTTGCCAAGCTCAATAGTCGCGAGAAAAAAATAATCACCCTCGAAGATCCGATAGAGTATCAACTCGACGGAATTGTACAGTCAGAAATCGATGATAAAAATGGAGTGACCTTTGCTTCTGGACTCAAAGCGTGTTTGAGGCAAGACCCTAATATCATCATGGTTGGGGAAATCCGAGATTTTGAAACCCTCCAAACCGCAACCAGTGCTTCCCTTACGGGACATCTCGTGCTTTCAACCCTGCATACCAAATCAGCAGCTGATACGCTTGATCGTATCATCAATATGTGACTTCCTCCCTACATTTTGGCTTCTGCGCTTGATACGATTATCGCGCAGCGACTGGTGAGACGTATCTGCCCACACTGTAAAGTGGAAAAAGAAAAAACTCCTCAGGATATCGCAATCATTGAAGCGATGATGCAAGAAACTGGGATGAGTCAGCTCCCTACTGAAAATATGAAACTTTATGAGGGAAAGGGATGCATACACTGTAATAACTCTGGATATAAAGGACGTATTGGAATCTATGAGATTATTACGCTTAATGAAAATATACGAAACCTCATCCGAGGTGGAGCAAGTGTGGAAACTATCCTTTCTGAAGCTCGAAATGGAGACCTCATTACCATGAAAGAAGACGGGATTTTGAAGGCTATACGAGGTTTTACCACGATTGAAGAAATACTCCGAGTCATATAAAAAATAGTTCTTCTGTTGGAAGAACTATTTTTTTAGACATTTTTTTCACTTCGAGCAAGTATCTCTTGATACTCTTCGAGTTCTGTCCATTTTTTATGAGCCGCGAGTCGTGCCTGGTCTGGCCAGGTAACAGGAGAATATTTTTGAAAACTTGCTCCACCATCAAGAAGCAGAACCTCAAGTCCAGCTACATCCTCACGAACAATATCTTCAAAACTTGTAATTCCCTTTTCGTGAAGAAATTTTTCTACTTTTGCATTAATCCCAACAATAAGTTTTAAATCATCATTTTCTCCCTCTGTTTGAGTCACAAGTGGTTTTTTTTCTATTTTTTTTGTTGCAGCATAACTCGGTTTTACTGCTCCAACTTCTTCGAGTACATCTGTTTCATACTCATATCGAGGTTTTATAATCCAGCCCATCATCATCCCCAAGATAAAGGCTCATAGAAGGATAATTCCTATCTCAAGGCTTGCATCAAACAAAGTAGTAGTAGGAGCTCCAGGTTGAAACATACTCTCTCATTTTAAGAATTAAATTATTTACTCACAGGCAATTTCTTTCATCTTTTTAATAGTAGTGGTATAGACGTAGCCAGTTGGAGCAGCTATCCCCCATGGATCAAGGATTTCCTCTTTATGTTCGAGCTGAAATGCCTTTACTGCCGCAACATCATTACTGTCATATACTCCATCTATCGTTAGTGTATTTCCCTGTGAAAAGAGAAATTTTTCCAAAAGCTCGACTTGTGCTGTATCATTTTGAGCTCAAAGAGCGACTGGGCTAACAAAATTTCCCGTACAAATCGTGAGATTTTGTGTGTCATCTTCTGCAGAATTTTTTATGAGATTTTCTTCTGCTGTTTCAAGAGATGCTCCACTTGAGCTAACATCCTGAGTCGTACCCGTTTGTGTGTCTGGAACTGGTTCATTGCTTCAGCTTTGTGTTTGTCTCTTTTGTGATTCAAGTAATACATCTGATGCAGAAAGTTTTTGAGCGTCCGAAGCACTTCAAGATGCTATAAAATCATCATCAGAAAGTTCGTCACTCTGTGGTATTTGGGTAATAATTGGAGTCTGTCCATCACAAAATCCTTTGATATTACAGGTGTACCAATACCAAGATGTGTAGCCCCACGCAAGGGTGAGAAGCAGGGTAATAATAAATGAAAAAGTTCTCATATTTTTGTATTAAAAAATATCTCCCTCTTATAGTAAAAAAAATATCTCGCAAGTCAAATATGCACCGAGCGAAAAACTTGCGTCTGCGTGAACTATCTTTATACTCTAGATATATATATTTGCACTCGTATATTTTCTCATGAAAATTCGCATTCTCGTAGCCAGTATCGCTTTTGTATTTTTTTCACTGCAAAGCTCTTCTTATGCAGCAGAGTCCGATGTTTGTGGTTCGCAAAATGGTTTTTCGATGTATGAGTGTCGAGTAAAAAATATCTGTGAGACATATAAATCTGAAAAACCAGTATACAGTGTCGAAGAATATGAATCAGCAGATGGGGTTGGTTCTCAGTTTCAAAATGCCGTTTCTCATGCTCCTGCACTCGATGCTGCAAAAGCACTGTATCGAAAAAATATAGGAAATATCTATAAATGTGCCCTTATCCAAGCACAAAAAAATTCGCTCACATTCCTCCTCGAAGAACTGCAACGCGAAGCCAGTGGAGAGCTCAATGATACTGTAGGAGGACAGATCGATCTGCGTATCACACGTCTTGACCGAACAGCAGAAACGCTAGGGTGTTCGCTCACCGATACACAGACGATTCATAATAAACTCAATATCCTTCGGGAAACGACGACCGAAGCTTGTAAATACGTAAGCTATCTCGAGTATCTCAAAGCACACTACGCGAAAGCAGATAGATTTGCAGATGCCGGACAGATGCAAGCCTCATATGGAACCGATAAAAAAGTTTCTCAGAAGTTCACGACTGGAGAGATTCCTGCGATTATGAGTGATATAGAAGGACAAATTGCCGAAGAAATCGCACATACCTACAAGGTACTTCCAATAGCATTTCATGCCTACAGTGAGTACGAAAACAATTTCCCTATACATTTTCTCCTCGCAATCGTCCGAGCAGATTTCATGATCCTGCGACAAAAGCTCAAAGAAAATCTCATGCCGATAGCACAGCTGGGGCTTAAGGTCATTGGTGCCATGAGTTATTAAAAAAGTTCCTGCAATGCAGGAACTTTTTATCTCTCCCATAGTCTTCTATAATCCGGAAAAAAGACGGGAGTTTTTTTCTTGTACATCGTATAGTTTCTCTGCCCTTTGTAGCGAGCCTCAAGAAGTGGGACTCCTGAAACAAAGAGCAGGAGAAAGGTAATCAGAAGCCAACCTGCATAAGCCCAAAGAGAGATTTGAGCAGCGATAATTGATATCCCGAGCCAAAACACTGATTCTCCAAAATACTGCGGATACCTGTGAAATTTTCGTAAGCCCTGTGTAAGTATCTGCCCCTCTTCTTTGGTTCTGATAAACTGCCTGAGTTCACAGTCTGCAATGGTTTCGTATATGAGACCAAAAAGTGCTATGAGTCATCCCATCATCGTCAACATCATATGTTCCTGAAAGCCACTCTCAAAGTTTAAAATCCAAATCGGAGTTGCCACAAAAAACATCAAAATCCCCTGCAATACAAAAACTTGTAAAAAGCTTCTGATATAAAAATATTTCCAACTTGCTCTCCATCTCGCATAGCGAGCATCTTCTCCAGTGTGCAAAAATTTTTTTGATCCGATATTCAGTGCAAGTCGTACTCCCCAAGCAGTTACGAGAAGGGTCACTATGGTTTGAGAGGTCGTTTCAATACTTTGGCTATACGTTACCCACGCGATAAGTATAAAACCAAGCCCCCAAAAAATATCTGCGATAGAGTTATCTCTGAGTTTGACGGAGAGGAGAAAAAGCAAGATATAGGAAATTGCGAGGCTTATAAGAAGGATGGTCATATTCAGAATTATTATGTAGGGAACGCAGATCTGCGTTCTCTACGGAAATATTACAACACTTTTTCGATCCAACGTGAAAAGAGATACATTGTAAGCGAAACCATCGCAAGCAAGAATGTTCCCCAGGTAATATCTACGAGAGTAAAAGCAAGAGAATAATTTTTCAAAAAAGTGAGATTGGTGAGATCATACATCGCGTAGCTGAGACAACCCATCATAGCTCCCCAAAAAAGCGCAGATGAAATAGAGTGCGCATATCCTGATTTTGTCACAAATACGAGCACAAGAAGTACAATCACTGCCCACGCGAGAAGTCCTACCCCAAGTTTAATATCAATTGATCCGTCTTTCACGACCACAAGTTCTCCAAACTCACGAATCGTAAAATTTTTTGCACCATGCCCAAGCCACAAAAAGTCCCCAATGAGAATCGTGAGATACCCGACTCCAAAAGTTAAAAAAAGTTTGAGAAGTTCCATAGTGAAAAATTGGAAAAATAAAATAATACCCCTATAGTATATGAAAAATATCTTTTCAAGCAATATACAAAATATGCTTCCAAAATTTCCATTTTCTGAGTTACAAACATGGTATCTTCAAAATGGAAGAAAAAATCTTCCTTGGAGGGATTATAATTTTGATGAAAAGACTCTGGGATATCGAGTATGGCTTGCAGAAACGATGCTCCAGCAAACACAAGTCGAACGAGTCAAACTCTATTTTGAAACTATTTTGAAAGCGTTTCCAACGTTGGAAGACCTCGCAGCGTGTAGCTATGAAGATTTCTTTCCCTACTATAAATGACTTGGATACTATAGTCGAGCTCGTAATATGCTCAAAACCGCACAAAAAGTAGTTACTGATTTTGGATGAGTTTTTCCACATGAAACAGAAAAACTCCGAACTCTTCCCTGAGTTTGACCCTATACGGCTGAAGCTATCCGAGCCTTTGCTTATGATATCCCAACACTCAGTTTTGATACCAATCTCGAAAAAATATTTTCCCGATATTATTTTGGAACAAAGTTTCAAAAGCTGACGAAAGAGGAGAAAGAGGAGTTACTAGGGCAGATGAGAGAGTTTCATAACTCTCTCCTGAATCCTCTCCCTTGAAAAGAGAAAGGGGCTACAAATATATCTCGCGATATCAATAATGCTCTCATGGATTATGGAGCAACGATTTCTCTCAATAATGTTTCGTGAATTGACTGGGAAACATATCCTTTCCAAGAATCAAAATTTTACCAAACTCAAGGAAGTTTAGAACCAGTAGTCGAAAAGAAAAAAAGTTCCTTCCCTACTCGTGAAGCTTACGTCATATGTATCTTACACGAAAATCATAAGAAGTATTTTTCGCAGAACTCTCCATTCTCCCCTTTTCTCATCGGAAAAAACTCGGGAAATCCTCGAGCAATGATACAACAATCTTTTCAGAAAAAATATAATCTTGAACTTTCAGTTCGACCTCCCGAAGTGAAGTCCTACAATTGTTTTGAAATCCCTTATCTTGTGTGTTACGCGCAAATCCAGTCGGGAACACATGATTTTACTGTCTTTGAAAATCTCAAAGTAAGAGGATATGAGGAGAGTTTTGTAGAGGAAATGGAGTTTGGAGATAATTTAAGTTTATTTTAGAAATTTACTTATTTTTTTAGTGGATTTTATTTTTTTATATATGAAAGATAAAAAAAATATGCAAAAAAATATTGCAGAAGAAATGAAAATTACACTGTAAATTGAATATTCATTAGACTCTGATGATACTGATGTATGAAAATAAAAATCCGCTATATTAGAATAAGTTTTACAGTCAGGGATACTTTTATCCGAATCATAATTATGTTTTCAAATACGTAATATATTTCATGAATCATTCATAATTCAATATATATAATCTCATATTTCAGGTTCAGGCCAATAAATTTCTGTCAGATTAGAGTTTCAACATATACCATCTCAAACACACTCATTACTTAAGTATGTGCATCAAGGAAATACATATCCTTTATCATTTTTTACAAAATAATTATATCTTCCTGAACATTCCCCTGCTGGAATTTCGCTTCTATACTCTCATTCTACTCTCCCTTGATATTTACACTTTATTTGTGAATCAAAAAACTCTTTTACCTCGGCTTCTGTAGCCATATAAAATGAGAAAAGTAATGATTGCATAGTATTTAATTCTTATATAATTATCACGAATGATAATTCAAATATAAAGAATTAAAAAAGATTTTGTGAAAATAAAGTATCAAAGAGATAACAAAAAGCAGCCTAATGGCTGCTTTTGCTTATCCTGCAATTTTTGCAAGTTCCTCTTCAATCTTTTTCATATCTGCTTCGGCTTCTTTAACGAGCTCAGCGATGCGCTCGTCTTTTTTACTGTGTGTTTGAAATTTTTCAAGATAGCCTTGAAGCCTCTCGCGAGATTTCTCAAGAAGCGTCTTTTTCTGAGCTTTTTGCTGTTCTTCTTGTTCGAGTCGCTGTGCCTCAACTTCATATTTCTCAAGACTTACGGGAAGCAGTTCTTGATTGCGATTATTTTGAGATGGGAGAGCAATTCTCTGGGTGAAGAAATTATTAAGATAACGATCAAAGGCATCAAAATTTCCAAATCCAAAGCTTGGAAAATGGGCAAAGGGTCTAAAATTTTCATCCGAATCTATAAACGCTTTATAGTCATCATAGTTCTCAAATGTTTTTTCAAATGTTTTTTCCTGACCGTTGATATTACGGTAGGAGTATACTTTTCCTTGAAACATAATACAAAAGTGAAGAAATAAAATCTTGTAAATATATCTAAATTAGCACATAATATATTTACGTGCTTATTATATAAAATAAGTATTTTTCTGTCAAATATTTTTTAATTGACAATATAATTTTATTTTTTAAAATGTTTTTATTATCATATAAAATAGTTTTATGGAAGTTTTTCTAGGAGAATTCTTAAAAGATAGAAGAGTATTTCAGAAACCAGATGAGACTTGAAATGCAGTTCAAGCAGTTTTAGATTGAGAAATTTTTATGACACCTGAACAATTTAAAAATACTTCTTGAATAGAAATCAAAGAATTTGATAGACTAATAGCTGATGCTCGAAATCAAATAAAGAGAGATAAACGATGGGAAAATGTGAGAATTATTTTACACACTTGAAAGAAGCCAACTGAATTTGACAATATTTTTCCTTGAAGAGATGATATATGAAAAGCTTATAAAGATGTAATAGATACGAGTATTATACCTTGAGCAATTTATGATAATGGAATTATAATCTATATGATTCCTACTGATATTCAAGTAGCAGACGGTACTGGGACTGAATTATGAAAAATAAGTCTAGATTATCTTCCCTAAAAACCTCTCCTTCTGCTCCCTCACTTTTTCAATATCTATTTTTGCAAGATTTTTTACGATAAAGGGCTGTCTTTTTTCAAAGGCAGTTTTATTTTGCGCGACAAAATCCCAGTAGAGATAGTTGAGGGGACAGGCATTTTCTGTGTATTTTTCTTTGGCATCATAGTAACAATTTTTGCAATAATCGGACATCCCAGAGATATAATTGGCTGATGCTATATAGGGTTTGGTTGCAAGTTTTCCTCCGTCTGCAAATTGGCTCATCGAGAGAACATTGGGAGTTACCACCCACTCAAATGCGTCGGTATAGTACTCAAAAAACCATCTATTGAGTTCATGCGGATCAAGTCCCGAAAGTAAGGCAAAATTTCCGATAACCATGAGTCGTTGGATATGGTGCGAGTAATGCTCGGTTTGTACCTGTTTCAAGGTTCGAAAAAGACAATTCATCTCACAAATCTCTGCATCCTTCCAAAAGTATGATGGCAGACTTCGAGTATGAGAAAAATGATTTTCTGTGTGTATAGTGTCTTTATAAAACTGGAAAAAGTGATACATATATTCTCTCCACCCTAAAATTTGTCTGACAAATCCCTCTAAACTCGAAAGAGGAATATTTGCCTGGGAGAGCGCTCTCTCAAGTACTTCTCTTGGAGAGAGAAATCAAAAATTTATGGCAGTGGAAAGCAGGCTATGATGCACATAATTATCTGTCTCATACATCGCATCTTCAAGTCTCCCAAAATCAGCAAGATGATGCTCACAAAAATACTCTAAAAGCTTCAAAGCTTCAGGACGGTTCGTAGGGATTAAGTTTGGAAATAGTGCTCCATTATAATATTCTTCTGCCTCCAGCACAAAGCTATTTTTTTCGAGAGAGAAATTCCAAGATCTACTATGGCTTTTATCAAATTTGCGATTTTCTTCGTCATAGTTCCATTTTCCTCCAAGAGGCTCATTATTTTCACCCACTAAGATATGTTCTCTCTTTCGCATAAAGCGATAAAAATACTCGAGAATGGGAGGTTTTTGGTATTGCTTCAAAAAATCTTCGTGACTCAGGAAAAAACTCTGAGTATCAGGGAGAAATTCGAGTTCAACTGAGGCTTTCTCAAGCTCTTTTTGGATTTTTAAAAAATTTTTATACACATAGTCCTCGAGTGGTTTTACCAGAACATATTTTGTGATATGATGCTTTTTTGCATATTTTTTGAGTCATGAAAGATAGCTGGTACTACAAAAGAAGTTTGCCTTGAAACCTTTTTTTGAAAGTTCGTTCATAAAATACTTCCCTCCTGCATAGTCAATCATCTTGCTATGAACATTGAGGTTCAAATTATTTCACTGAAACTTGATTTTTCCCGTATGATGGATATATATAATATGAGTATATTTTGAATATATATAATCCTCTCGCAACTGGTGGTATAATATAATTTGAGCTTCGTGCATGAAACGAGAAAAAATACAAATAATCTGGTTTAAAAAAAATCTTCGTATTCACGATAACGAGATTTTGGCAAATTTCAAGCCGGATATCCCAACGCTTGGGGTATATTTTTTTGAAAACTCCATTCTTGAAGCTCCAGACTCGAGCGAGAGACATCTCAAATTTGTCTGCGAAAGTCTCTCAGTTCTCAAAAAAAATCTCAAAAAATACAATATCCCTCTCATTACTCTTCCTTACGAAGCTCTAGAAGGTTTTTCCTTTTTACAAAAACACTATGATATCACAAAAATCTTTTCTCATGAGGAAACTGGGAACTTTCTAACGTTTCAGAGAGATCTCAAAGTAATTGAATTCTGTAAAGATCAGCATATTCGACTCAAAGAATATCCTACAAATGGAGTCGTGAGAAGGCTCAAAAGTAGAGATGTATGGTCGCGTATCTGGAATACTCGGATGCATGAAGAAATTTTTGCACCTCAAAAATGTAGCTTCTCTCTGGAGCTTGGAGAGTTCGAAATACTTTCACAACAAACCTTTCGGAGTTTTGCACAAAAAATACAAGACCTGAAATGATTTCAAGCAGGAGGAGAAGATGTTGGGAAAAAAGTCCTTGATGATTTTCTATGGAATCGAGCAAAAAACTATAGCTATCATATTTCAAAACCTTTTGAGTCCCAAGACTCCTGTTCACGACTTTCTCCCTATATCGCGTTTGGCTGTCTCTCGGTCAAATATATCTATCAGGAAACCCAAAAACGCATCCAAGAACTCAAAACTCTCCCCTGAGAAAGTGGAAAAGGGTTCATCAAACAACTTGATTTTTTTCTCGCACGACTGCATTGGCAATCGCACTTTATCCAAAAACTCGAGGATGAGCCCAGCATCGAGTGGAAAAACCTTAATCCTGCCTTTGATATGATACGCAGCCAAGCAGATGAAGGACTCGTCGAAAGAGTATTTACAGGAACATCAGGCATCCCCTACATTGATGCAACGATTCGTCAGCTGCAAGCTACTGGTTGGTGCAATTTTCGGAGTCGAGCCATTCTGACGAGTTTTTTGTGTAATACCTGTATGCAACCTTGGCAGACTATCTGAGGGAGACTTGCGAAGCTCTTTCTCGATTATGAACCTGGAATTCACTACAGTCAGCTCCAGATGCAGGCAGGGACCAGTGGAATTAATACCATACGTATTTATAATCCTGTCCTCAATGGTCGTGAAAAAGATCCCGATGGGAAACTCATTCGAAAATATATTCCCGAACTCCAAAAAGTTCCCAAAGAGTGTCTCCATGAACCATGGAAATGGGAACATTTTGAAAGCTTGGAGTATCCTCAAGCAATCATAGATATAGAAGAAGCAAATAGACAGGCTCGAAAAATCCTCTGGGAAACCAAATGAGTTCTCCCAAAAGAACTCAAAGAAAAAATATATAAAAAACACGGAAGCCGAGTGTTCCGTGGACGCAAAAAAATACCGAAGAAGACTTCCGTAACACTCCAAATATCTCTTTTTTAAACTCTATGACTCCAAAAATCTGTGAACACTGTGGAAAAGCAGACCTCCATCAAGCCTATCGAATACAAAAAGAAAAAGGAAAAAATTGGATATTTGTCTGCGGAAAATGTTGTCTTTCTCTGAAAAAATGAGTATATTATGTCTACGGTGGTACTTGGAAATCAAAAGAAAAAAGATTATGAACTATCTCATAAAAAATACATATTTGGAACTCATCTATGCTCCATGAAAATGAGCATGGACCTATCATATTCAAATCCCAAATACTCAAGAACTCTACGTTCGCTGGGGATATACGAAAGTTTCTTGATACATCGACAGCTATGAAATTCGATCAAAAAATCTTTTTTCTATAAACGGACAGGATAAACTTCTTTCTATTAATGAGGAGATACGAAAATATATTCACAAATGAGCTGGAGATATGGTTGAGGTGACTCTTTATTTAGATGAGCAATAGGTATGACAAAAATAAAACTCGAACATATCGATAAGCTGCGACGTGGAAAAAAATCGGGAGCAAAAATCGGATCCCGTGGAACTCCTCATCATCTCTATAGCTACGAAGAAGCAAAATACGAACGGGCTCTGAAAAACAAATATCTTGAAATCACTCATAAGGACCGCGTAAATCTCGAAAATCTGTGGGAAAAAGTCTGTATCGCAAAGCAGTGGAAATGCACCCTCATCCGAGTTGATTCTGATACACTACAAGCAATCCTCTTTCAAGATGGAGAGAAAATTGCACAATGAGAAAAAAAATATATTCGTAAACTCACGCAAAATTATGTATAAAAAATCTATATTCTGGTTCAGGCAAGACTTGCGTCTCGATGATAACACCTGACTCTTTGAAGCTGTACAAAACTCAGAAAATATTCTCCCGATATTTATCCTTGATGAGCATTTGCTTGAGAAATTTTGAGGACTCTCTGACATCAAGTTTTGATTTATCCGAGAAGCACTTGATACTCTTTCAGAAAATCTCAAAAAAATCTGAGGAGAAAAAGTGATCGTTTTGAAAGGAAAACCAGAAGAAATCATACCAGAACTCGTGAAAAAATACGGTATCGAGTGTGTATTTACGAATACGAGTTATGGAACGTATGGAAAAAAACGTGATGAACTCGTTGCGGAAAAGATTCATTTTTTTTGATGCAAGTTTGAATCGCACAAAGACTTTCTCCTTGTAGAACCTCAGGAAATCGAGCAAAGAAAGGTATTTACTCCTTACTATAAACTCTGGCAAAAATATCTCAGAGCTCATCCTGAATCACTCAAGATACTTCCAAAACTTGAGTATTTTTCTCAACTCGACAGTGAAGATCACACACAAGCTTGAGATTTCATAGCTCATGAAAAACATTCTTATTTTACAATGGATTTTGGAAAAGAGCGTTTTGAAAAACATATTTTACGAAATTACAGTGATGTGAGAAATGATCTCGATAAAGATGGGACATCCCGACTTTCTCCCTATCTCAGATTTGGAGTTTTTTCGGTGAGACAGATTTATAAACAAGCTCTTGAAAGTTTTCGAGAACTGGATGCCACACAAAGTGGACATGATGGAGCTGATAGGACTCGTGGAGCAGAGCATTTTATTTCAGAAATGGCATGGAGAGAGTTTTGGTGGCACATTCTCTATTATTTTCCGAACACAAAAAACGAAGAATTTCAGGAAAAACGAAGGCATATTGAGTGGTCTCAAGATGAAGAGATGTTTCAAAAATGGTGCTGTGGAGAAACTGGATATCCTATCGTAGATGCTGCGATGCGACAGCTCAACGAAACAAATTGGATGCATGGACGGGCTCGTATGGTGGTTGCAAGTTTTCTCACCAAAGATATGCATATCGACTGGAGACTCGGAGAACGATACTTTGCAGAAAAACTGCTCGATTATGACGAGGCAGTAAACCTCGGAAACTGGCAATGGTCAGCAAGTGTGGGAGCTGATCCAAAACCCCTTCGAGTCTTTAGTCCGATGCTGCAAAGTGAAAAATTTGATACACAAGCAACGTTTATCAAAAAATATATCCCGCAGCTCGAGTTTGAAAGTGTAAAAGCAATCCATAATCCTCTCGAAATTCCTCTTTCGTATTGTCCCACAATAGTTGACCATCGCATCGAGACGCACAAGGCTCGAGAACTCTACAAATCAGATGATTATGAAACTGCTCGATAGATGAAAACTCAAAGAAGCAAAGCTCTGCAAAGTGTGCCAGAAGCCTTTTACGATACGTAAAAAATGGAAGAACAATTTTGAGCAAGTACTGTATTGTAGCGAGAGATGTCGCAGACAAAAAACTCCGAAAATGTAGGAGTTTTTTTAATTTTTCATATACTTGAAAAAATATTTTTTTAGCTCTGAAACTCATGAACCTCTTTTTTTACACTTCTCTCTTCATTTTAGGAACACTCTTTGGAAGTTTTGCATCGGTACTGGTGTATCGACTCAAAAGCGGAGAAGGTGGGATTATGACGGGACGAAGTCACTGTCCGAAGTGCCAACATACACTCTGAGCATCAGAACTGATTCCCTTATTTTCATGGCTGTTTCAATGAGGAAAGTGTCAGTCTTGTAGAACAAGAATTTCTCCTATTTATCCTGCTTTAGAGCTTGCGACTGGGGCACTTTTTGCTGCTGTGTGATATTTCATGATTGATCCTGCGCTTATATTTTCGTGAGATATTAGAGAAATCTCAAGACTTCTGTTTTTTCTGAGTATCGTATTTCTCACCGTGGTCTATAGTTTTTACGATATTCTCTTTTTAGAAATTCCTGAAAGTGTTTTACTTATTGCAAATATTGGAGCATTTGGAGCTTTAATCCTTCAAGGTTTTTGAATTGTTATTTATCCCTATTTCCCTGTGTGAAATTTTGATATTGTGACTTTTCTCGTATGTATGTGAGTCCTATGAGCCTTATATTTTGTCTTTCTTGCGGGTCTCAAAGAAATATACGATTGTCTCATCGTAGCAGGGGTATGTATCGGTTTATGAGTGTATATGTATTTTTTTGACGTATCTTATCGAGATTCTGCTCTGCTTTCTGGAACTCTTGCGGCACTTGGGGTATATATCTCATTTTTTTTACAAATCATCGTTTCTGGATGACGCTGGATGGGGGCCTGAGATCTAAGAATCGCGATACTTATGGGACTGCTTGTTGGAGTAAGTTTTGCATTCCCTGCTTGGATGCTGTGTTATATTATCGGAAGTATTCTTGGGATAATTATTCTCATACAAGCTCGTCTCAAAAAAACCCGTGAAACCGGTCTTGAAACTCAAGTTCCATTTGGACCATTTATCGCAAGTGGATATCTCTGTGTTCTCTTTTTTCATCCCCAGATTTCAAGCTTTATAGCGTGGTATTTTTAGAGAAAGTAAAGCTCTGTTTATTTACAAAAAACTCTTTTTTACATACAATAGATACATACTTATAAAAATAAATATACAAATATGACCAAAAAACGTATCCAAGCCATAAGAGACTTTATCGACACGGCAGAAAAATCTCTCAAAAATGCCAAGAAACTCCTCAAAGAAATTCTTGAAGAAGAAAATATTGATTTGAATTCGTCTTTGGAACTCGATACCAAAGGGCTCTCGAAATATGAAAGTGGGGATTCTAAGATTATCGAAGGGGTCTTTACAGGTGAGGATATGCTCGGAGTAGATAAAAATCACTATCCAGTCCCAGTAAACTATGCGAGTAAGTCAAAACTCGTGCAAGGAGATCGTATGAAACTCACGATCGACGGAAGTGGAAAAATGCTCTATAAACAAATCAAACAAATTGAGCGCGAAACTCGTATCTGACTGCTCTCTCAAAATAATGGTCGCTACCAAGTCATATCTGATGGAGTAGCTTACGACGTTCTTACTGCAGCAGTAACGCACTTCAAGGCTGAAATCGGAGATACCGTCACAGTCCTTATCCCAGCTTGAAAAGAAGCGACATTTGGAGCGATAGAGGCTGTCATGCCAAAGGAGTAAAAAAATACTTCACATTCTCGCAATCTCAAACCCCTCACAATTTTCCCCTTATCAAGGGAGATGAAATTACAAAAAAATCTGAGAAATTTCTCAGATTTTTTTATTGGAATATTTCTTTCAAAACTCTGATTGCTCTCTCCTGTTCTATAAAAAATGGACTCGTGCAAATCGTGATAAGGTCTGCTTTAGCTGCGATATCGAGTATCACCTGCTTTTTGAGTTCGAATTCGATGTAGTCGAGTTCTGGTTCAAAAAAATCAAGGTCGAGGTTGAGAATAATTGACTCTCACCGAGTCCGGACTCTTTGGAGTCCGGACTCTAGATATGCATTGAGTGCCCCTTCACTGCGAATTTGTACTACTTCTCCAATCAGTCATTCTTTCATTGCAGGAATGATAAAATTTCCAACATTGAGGAAAAAATTGGTATATTCAAAAACCTTTTCTAAATCCTGTGAATCGGGCTTCATGAGATACTCTTGGGGGTCTCGCATATCTGCATGCTCATCAACATGATAGAGGAGAGCTCCGTCTGAGATGATTCCCCGCTCACGAGCCAAATACCAAAAATAAAACACATGATTGTGGTTATCTACAATATATATCGGTATAGATTTTTGTATTTGCTCTCTCTCCTGGCAGGAGAAGAATTGTGATGAGGGCTGTAGTGACGAGAAACTGAGTTCATACAAATTCTTGAGTCCAAAGCAGGTCTGGAGTTTTCCATCAAAATCAAAATCTTCAAAAGTGATATTTTTTGTATTGAGATTCAAAAGCTTTATATCATCAAAACTCTCTATCTTTTTGATTGTAGGAACAAAAAGCTTTTTATTTTTTCTTTCATGATAGGAAAAAGCATTATTTCACACTGGCCTAGTGATGTAAAAATCTTGCGTGTACATATTTTGTAGCCTCTTTCCTTTTATCAAAAAGGAAAGAATTAAGATAGGAATAGTTATTTTTTCTAGATATTACTCATTTTTTCTATAAAATACATACAATATTTTCCACTCAAGTTCTATGACTCCAAAAATAAAACAAAAAATCGAAGCACTGAAAAAAACGGCCTTTGAAATGTTTCCCAATGCTGAAACGGAGCTCTATCATGAAAATGAGTTTCAGCTCCTGATTGCGATCCTCATGTCTGCTCAGGCAACCGATAAGCAGGTAAATATTATCAATCGAAACTTTTTTCGTTTTTTACAGACTCCTGAAGATGGAGTCAAGCTCTGAATTGAGGAAATAACTGATTTCATCAACTCAGTGAGTTTTTTTAACAATAAAGCCAAAAATATCTTTAAAACCTGTGAGATACTCATAGAAAAACATGCCAGTAAGCCTCCAAAAACGATTGAGGAGCTCGTAAAACTTCCTGGAGTGGGGATAAAAACGGCAAAAGTATTTCTCTCAGTGACAGAAAAAGCTCCCTACCTCTGAGTTGATACGCACGTTCACCGAGTCCTCAATCGTATCGGTATCGTTAAGACAACAACTCCCCTCGAGACCGATAAAAAAGCAGCATCCATATTTGATGCTACTGATCTCGCTCCCCTACATAATACGCTCGTACTTTTCGGTCGCTATCACTGTACTGCAAGAAATCCAAAGTGTGGAGTATGTCCGATGCGTGAGGAATGTACCTTTGGGAAAAAAAATATAGAAGTGTAGCTTCCTGATTTTTTATACGGCATCTGCGATATCGAGCATTATCTGTGCTTTTTTGAGATTATGAACTCGTTTTCGAGTCTGGAGTGTCTGATCGAGTTCCTCGATTTCTTCCAAAATTACAGGAGTTTCTTCAGGATGTTCTTCGATAATCCCGAGGATTTTTGCTCGAAAGTCTAAAAAACTTTGTGCAAAAGCAGGGTCTATCTGTCCTGCAAGAGCATCAAGTCGAGCCTGAGTATCGTCTTTTTTCCCACGTCGTGAGTCAAAATATTTTTGGAGTCCTGCGCTCACTGCCATATCTGTGGAATTAAGTTATATTTGTATTTTTGTATTTTTTCTTAAAAGCTTTGACGCAGAAGCTCTCTTTGTCCTTGGCTGCCTTCTAAGATTTTTGCTCGATGGAGTGCCTCAAGCCTCGATTCAATGTTTTCTAGTGTTTTCCCAAAAAGTATTTCTTGCTCGAGATGAAGATTTTCACGCAAAATATCTAATTTTTTTGCTATTTCTTCAAATGACTCTATTACTTTTATCTTTTTATAGTCTGGGAGTAAGTTATATATTTGCAAGAAATCATATCGATCTTTTGGAGAAAATTGGTATGTTTCAAAGAGTTTTTCAAGTTTGATATTCATATTTTTTGAAAAGTAAGAGATGCTTTGTAAAAGTATATTGTGGCTTTCGCAAAAATCAAAGTATTTCTCAAGAAAGAATATGCACGAGTACAATAACATATTTTGTATCTCCTCACAAAAAAATCATCTGAAAAATATATTGACTTTGAAATCTTATAATTCAGATATATTTTTTGTATATTTTGAAAACCAAGTAAGTTGTCTTTTTGCATAATTTCGAGAATATTGTTGTATCTTATTTTTTACTTCTCAGATCGAAATTTCTCCTGCAAAATACGGGAAAAATTCTTGATAGCCAATACTTCGCATTCCAAAATCATTTTCTCTATATCATTGTTCTATCAATCATCGTACTTCCTGCTCAAGCCTCTGCTCAAACATCTCTTGTACTCTCGTATTAATTCTTGTGTAGAGTTTTTCTCTGTCTCCATCATAGGGAGTGAGAAAAAGTACATCATACTTGAGGACTTTTTCCTGTCTAAAATCTTTCTTTGATTTTCCCGTGAGAAGTTTGATTTCTAGAGCTCGTTCGAGGTAGGGACGATTATTGGGATGCAGTTCACTTGCGTATTCAGGGTCGATCTTTTGGAGTGTTTCGTAGAGCTCATCACTGGGCATCACTTCTATCTTTTGTCGAAGTTCCGGATCACTGGGCATCACTCCAATTTTATTTTCATAGATAAGTGCATCGATATAGAGCCCAGTTCCTCAGACAAGGAGAGGAATTTTTCAGGATTTCAGAAGTGTCTCAATATGATTTTCTGCTTCTTTTTTAAAATCTGCAACCGTATATTCTTGATCTGGAGTCACGATATCTAGCATATGATGCACTATCCCCTGTTTTTCGCTTTCAGTGATTTTTCCCGTCCCGATATCCATACCGCAAAATATCTGCCTACTATCGGTCGAAATAATTTCCGTTTGGAGCATCTGTGCGATTTCGATACTCAGCGCTGTTTTCCCACAGGCTGTAGGACCATAGATCACGATGAGTTTTGGCTTTTGTGATATTGTTTCGAGAAATGTTTGTATTTTTTCTTGAAAATTCATGTTTATATCTTTCGTGAAAATCTAAAAAATTGAGGGAAAAATGGCAAAAATAAAAGCAAGACTCCAAGTCATACTACTCCATATCCTGCAAATAAAAATTTCCACTCAAATACAAAAAAACTTGACTGCAATAAAAATATACTCACCGTACAAGTCCCTAAAATGAGAGAAAAAAGAGCAGAAAAAAGAAGTAAAAAACTATATTCATAGAGAAGAAATCTCTCAGAAAAGGTTTTTGAGGCTCAGAGAGTATAGAGTATCGTTACTTCTGGTTTTCTCAAATCTGATAATACCCTGAGAGATACCGTCAGCAAGAGATATACAAAAAGGAGAGTATAGATCAGTATGCCTCACACTGTTTGGGAAATAAGATGAAATATTCCCTCTATCTCTCAAAGCGTATTTCGTACATCAATGAGCTGTATCGTAGGAGATATGTGAAAGAGATCTTGTTTCAAAGTGGTGATATCCCTCTCTGGAGAAGGTAAAGTTGCAAAATAATTTCTTCCAAGTCACGCTACATCCTCACTGCGAATTTGAAAATAGAAAAAAGGTCAAAAATCATCTCTGACTGCCCTACGGAGATTTTGGATTTCAAATGTCACCTCTCGTCCTGAGAGGAGAAAAGTAATCCTATCTCATAGTTCCACTCATAATCTCTTTGCAAAATCTTCATCGAGAGAAACTCAGCTCTGCGTCAAAGCACTTCCAACAAAAAATGGATTTTCTGGAAGTGGATGGGTGGTCAGATTAAATTCTCGACTGAATTCTCAACTTGGTTTTTCTTGTCCTAAATGCGTTTGAAGTGAACTCTCATTAATTGCGATGATACGAGCCAAGAGAATATCATAAAGATCTATATCTCTATACTGTTCCCCAAGAGTTTGAGCTGAGCTTTCTGAGATATTGAGGAAAAAATAATCCGAATTTTTCGTTTCGAGCTTCATCACATCGAGAAATACAAACGCAAATACGATCAAAAAATACAAAACGGAAAAGATGATAATGAGAGGAAGACTTATGAGAAGCGTCATATTTCTGGGTCGTATGAGTGCTCGCAGCGTATGATAGAGAGGAAAATATTTTTTCCTATATTTTTGAATTCCCAAAAATAAAGTCTGATATACAAGAAACATACATCATCCTAAAATGATACAAAAAGCAAATATCCCTCCACTGATAAGAAATGCCTGAAATACATTTTGAGAAAAAATCAGAGCAAGAAGGGTGATTCAGAAAAATATGATACTTCCAAAAATAATTTTTTGTCTTAGGTTTGAAAATACTTCCTCAGAGCGCATCAGAAGACGAATTGGAAGAAAAAAAAGTTTATAGAGACTCAAATATCCTGCAAAACATACAATACAGATAAGAGCAGTATAACTCGTAATGAGCGTTTCAACGCTCAGAGTCAGTCACTGCAAGAGAGCAATATCTCACAGTCACAAAAATATGAACCAACAAGCAAAAAGTGCGAGCAAAAATGCGCTATGAAACAGGATGAGTATCATCACCAGTAAAATTATCGCAGCTTTGAAACGCGAATATCCTAAAATCACAAACAGAGTATAATGTTTCTTTTCTTGAAGACGAAAGGTTTCAAGCGAAAAATAGAGAGAGAGGAGCGTCACGAGAGTAGAACAGAGTAAAAATACTTGTAAAAAAAGTTCCAGTTCTCAGAGTGCATCGGTAATTCGTTCTTCTCGATTTTCGATATCGCGTACCCTCCATCCTCAAAATACATCTTTCTTTTCTTCAAAGGCTGCTTTCACAGCATCAAATGTTTCTGCTGGTACTGCAAACAGATATTCATACTCAAGACGTGCTCATGGACTAAAAAGCATATCAAAAACTCAGGGAGTATTTTGAATCCAGATTTCTCTGCCTTGCGTGAAGAGTGAAAATCCAACAATTTGCTCTGCAGGGATAGTTTCACTCACCCTAAAATCTTTCTCTGCGATACGTATCGTTTGTCAGGTTCATAATTTTTCTCGTACTGCATCAGAAACGGCTATTCCCTGTGAGAGATCGACTCAGTCAGCAAAAAGTGGAAATACTCCCGAGATAAGCTTTATTTCTGTGAGCTCTGGAACATCTGAATCTCAAAAAAGCAAATTCGTATCAAACTCCAAAATCGAAGTATACTCCAGTCAAAAACGATCTTGTATCTCTTGCATGGTAATTCTCTGTTCTTCAGTCAAATCTTGACTATGCTCCAGGACGATATCAGCTCAGAGTAAAATACGTGACTCAGCACGGATTTTATTATACGCAAGTTCTATTACTGAGAGCGTCATAATAAAGCCAAGTGCAGCTATAAAAATAATACTCCACATCCGTATAATGAGAGAAAGATGATTTCTGTAAAAAGATTTAAAAAAATAGGAAAACATAGGTTTATAATTTTTTAAAAGTGTGATCTGCTAATATATATTTGTTTGCTGCATAAGATGCAACTGTCTCAGAATGTGTAATCATCACGAGAGTCACTCCAGACTCTTTCCAGAGTGTTTGAAAGAGTTCCATCACTTTTTTCTCATTTTTTTCATCCAGACTTCCCGTTGGCTCATCTGCGAGGATGATATCGGTCACACTTACGAACGCACGTGCAAGCGCGACTCTTTGTTTTTCTCCTCATGAAAGTTGGTTCGGAAAGCTCTTTTTTTTAGAGAGAAGTCATACTTTTGTGAGGATTTCATCAGTCGAATATCGTCTCTTTGTGTGATTAATATCAAGTACGAGATCGATATTTTCCTCGACGGTAAGCGTATCTATAAGATTATAGTCCTGAAATACATAGGAAATATGTTTTCCACGAAAAGCAGTTCTTTGTGATTCTGTGAGAGATTCAAGCTTGGTATCAGCTATTTGTATACTCCCAGTGTAATCAGATTCAAGACCAGATAGCATATTGAGAAAGGTCGTTTTTCATTGACCACTGGGTCACATCAGAGCTACAAAATCTCACGTTTCAAAACGTAGATTCATATTTTCAAAGAGCTTGAGTATTTCGTTTTCAGGAGTAGAAAAAGATTTCGTCAGAGAATATATTTCTATCATACTATCGTATTATCAACTAAAAATTCAAACACATTTTCTACAATTACTTGGTATCCTTCTCGGTTTGGATGTATCATATCTGGGAGATTATATTTTCTCACTGCAGCAACGTCCTCCAAGAAAAATTCGAGAAAATATATATCTGATACTTCTGCTACTATTTCACTATATACATTTTTAAAATCACGAGCATATGCAAGCCCGAGGTTTGGTGGGATTTGCATCCCAGCAAGTACGAGAGTAAGTTCTTTTGCTTGAATGATTTCTATCATCGAGAGAATATTTTTTTTGAGATCAGAGATAGCAATCCACGAAGACCATCATTTCCTCCTATCACGAGTATCACGATATCTTCAGGATTTGCATCAGTGAGAGTCCACTCAATACGAGCTAAAAGCTCAGCAGATGTATTTCCAGAAACCCCTGCATTTACGACCTTATATCTATATCATGCAGCTGTAAGTTTACTTTCTAACTGAGCAGGATAGGCATCTTCCAGTTCAAGCCCATACCCCGCAGTGAGCGAATCACCAAGCGCAAAAATACGTCTTTCTTGGGGGATTGAATCTGCTTGTGTGTTCTCATTTTTTACATTTTTCGTATTTTGACCACAAGAAAGGAGAAACAAGAAGCAGACCAGTATCAGAAAAAATTTACGTAAAACCATCATAAATAGTTCTAGATTTATAAAAATAGCCACGAAAGTATACGAAAAAAACTCAAAAATAAAATGTGAGAAAAAAATTTGACTTTCATTTGAATCTTCATAATATTTCACGCGCTACAAAAAAGCAGTAAGCCACTTTAGCTCAGCTGGTAGAGCGCTCGCCTTGTAAGCGAAGGGTCGTCGGTTCAAATCCGACAAGTGGCTCCATTGAAATTTTTGAAACTCCTCATCCAAAAAATCCTTTGGGTCTCTCCATAAAAAGAGTTCGGGTGAGGTTTTTTATTTGGGCAGATTCCAGAGTGGCCAAATGGGGGGGACTGTAAATCCCTTAGCTTCGCTTTCGGGGGTTCGAATCCCTCTCTGCCCACCAGATTTTTTATGCAATGCCCAGGTGGTGGAATGGTAGACACGCTGGTCTTAGAAACCAGTGCCGTATGGTGTGGAAGTTCGAGTCTTCTCCTGGGCACCATATATATCCCGCTAACAGTTAATCTGTTATTTTTCCAAATATTTATATTTTTGCACCGTATCAAGCGGGCAAGTAAAAAAAGAAACTATGAAAGAAGGAATTCACCCAGTGAGCCGAAAAGTTGCTTTTGTGGAGCAAGCTATCGGGTACGTACTGATCGTAAACTCTACGATTAAGACAACCGGAACCTACACCTACGAAGGAGTAGAGTATCCAAGTGTATTTATCGAAGTATCATCTCAGTCTCATCCTCACTATACAGGAGAAAAGAGAATCCTCAAGACTGGTGCAGTGGACAAATTTTACGCACGTCAGAAAAAGATGGAAGAAATGCAAAACGCAAAAAAATAATTTTTGAAACACCTTTAAAAAATCTCATACATATATGTATGAGATTTTTTTGTAGTAGAATATTTAAAAAAAGAATGACCCGCGCAGGCCTGTAAACTTGCGCGGGTCGATTTCATGGAGTTATAGACAGTTATCTGCTATTAACTCCGCAAGGCCCCATGTGCATTGACTTGGGAAAGCCGCAACATTCACACTCAACATCACGTTGAGGTTTCAGTTGCATTCGAGGCTGCTCGACATCCGACCCGTTTTCGGGTTCCTGTTGATTCTGCCCCATAAATGGGGCTGGATTTTGGTTCCCTGTTTGACAGAACATAACTTTACTCCTTTGCGCTTCTGCGCGTTTATCTTTAGCCCCCACCCATGGGAGCTACTCGTGTCCAACTCGCTGTTTTACCGAGAGGATACCTAGTATGCTATAGGTTTTGCGAGAATTGTCAAACATTTTTTTGAAAAATATCAAGCAAAGATAATGAAAAATATATTTCTCTCGCAAAAAACTTGACTGCATAAAAATATCACTATAATACTCTCCGTAAACATATATTTTGTTGAAGACCATAGGCAAAGTCACGTAAGACCTATCGAGACAAAAGAGTCGATTTTTTGAATGTATTTTTAAAATACCAAAAACTTTCTCTTTGCTCTCGCAAAGAGATTTTTTATATATGCTTACATATTATACCCTACTTGCTTAAACCAATATTATGGCAGTAACAAAACAACAAAAAGCAGAGATTATCGCAGATCTAGAAGCGAAAATTAAAGCAGCAAAATCAATAGGTTTTGCAAAAACAAACGCACTTTCTGTAAGTGAATTTGAAGCAATGAGAAAAAGTCTTCGATCTGTAAACGCGAACTATACGGTTGCAAAAAAGACGATTATCGTGAAAGCGATTAAAAATGTGCTCAATATCGATATTGATCTCAAAACCCTTCCAGGACAAATTGGAATGGTATGTTCGAACGATGATGCGATTGCAGGACTTGCAAAAGTAAATGAAGTCGTTACAAAAACGAAAGGTGAAAAAGTAAATTGGACGGTTTCTATCTTTGAAGGAGAACTTCAGGATGAAGCAGCAACCAAAGCAATTGCTGGTATGCCAAGCCGAGAAACCCTTCTTGGACGACTCGTTGGATCTATGCAAGCTCCTCTTGCTGGATTGGCTCGCTGGTTTGATGCTGCTGCGAAAGACCTTGAAACTCAAGGAAAAGATGTAGTTGGAAAACTCGAAGCAAAGAAAGAAGCAAAAGTTGAAGATGCAGCTCCTGAAGCGAAAACAGAAGAAGCTCCAACTGAAGCAAAGTCTGAAGAAGTACCTACTGAAACTCCTGCAACAGAAGAAGCAAAAGCTGAGTAATTTGTGTTTAGTCTAAGGTTCTAAAAATGGTCTGTAGGGTATGAAAATATTCATACCTGAACGAATACATTCGTTCTCTACAGCATTTTTAGAATCCTGACTAGCCTCAAAAGCTAGCATAGAAGAGATGTATTCAGTATCCCCTATTTCGTGGAGATACATCCCAATGTTTTGGGATATTGGAAAAAATTTCTTTGATGAAATATATTTTTATTTTTATAATTTCTGCAAAAATGGCTGAATTATCAAAAAACGCTGCTAAGATTATGGAGCTTGTAAAAGAGCTTACTATCGTTGAACTCAACGACCTCGTACACGCTATGGAAGAAGAATTTGGAGTTTCTGCTGCTGCTCCTGTAATGGTTGCTGCTGGTGGTGGAGCTGCTGCTGAAGATGAAGGACCATCGAAAGTAAACGTTATCCTTGCTAATGCAGGAGGACAAAAAATTGCTGTTATCAAGGTAGTAAAAGAACTTCTTGGACTTGGACTTGGTGAAGCAAAAGCTCTTGTAGATGCAGGAGGTGCTGTAAAAGAAGGTATTGACCGAGCTGAAGCTGAAGAAATCAAGGCAAAACTTGAAGAAGCTGGAGCAACTGTTGAAATCAAGTAGTTTGAATAACTCTTTCCTGAATCTTTCCTCTTGAAGAAAGGAGCAAGAAGCTACATGCTAGCATCTTGCCCTTCTCACGGAAGAGAATTCAAGTGAGAGTTTATTTTTTGGGATGTCGCCAAGTGGTAAGGCTCCGGACTCTGAATCCGGCATCGGGGGTTCGATCCCCTCCATCCCAGCCAATTTTAAAACTAAAAAACTCTCTCAAAGAAAATTCTTTGAGAGAGTTTTTTAATTTTATTTCGTAACTTTCGTTTTATAAGAAAGGGATAAGATGTTACTATTTTGTAAAAATGCTATAAAAATCTCTCCTCCTGTGGGCGAAGAGAGAACATATTGTGTATCTCTCATGAAGATAGATTTGAAAAAAATGTCTTGCAAAACTTTTATTTCTTATTCCACACAGACCCTATTTGTATCATTTTTTTTGAGTTTTGCAATTTTTTTTAAATATATTTGTATTTTATTGAAAAGTTTTTTGAGTTTTTGTCTATCTGTTTTTTTTTTCAGAATTTGCTTTGCCGATATAAAAAGAGAAAATATATATACTTTGCAAAGTACAATTTTATTTCTTGATTTTTTCGTATGAAAATAAAAAAATCTTTTTATATAGTAATGGCTATATGAACATTCTGTTTATTGTATTCAACGAATCTTTTTGCTGCAAATTATGTTTTATGAGTTTCTTCTGTTGATTCTTGAGAAATTAGATGGTGATGAAGTACAAAGTATTCCACTCAACTTACCAGTGCTATCTCAACTTGGAATGCAATGTGATCTATTTCAATAGCTGCTGATACAGCTTCAACAATCGAAGATATACAAATTAAAGATGTCACTGTTGCAAATTCTAGCTGGACATGACGAACAACATTTAGAATCGGTTCAGATCTTGTTGAAATAAATAAAGCTTATTTAGAAAATCAATCTAATTCTCCTAGAACAAATACCTTTCTTCATGAATTATGACATACTTTAGGGCTTGCCGATCATAATGTAATAAACAATGTTATGTACTCAAGTCAAACTGCAAAAACATCATTATGAACTCAAGATAAGGCTGATTATAATTATTTATGGTAAAAAAGAATCATTTATTAACTAATTTCAATTCATATGAATAAAAATATTTTTATTAGTTTCATTTTCATATTCTGAATCATTGGGACTATTACTACTTGAATACATTATAATGTGATTAAATTTCCTATTTCGTCAATTTATGATGCTCAATATATAATGGATTTTTCTCAAACAAAAAATCTAGTAGAATTTGCAGATGCAATTATGGTAGTAAAAGTTGAAAAGGAAGTATGAAATGAATATTTATGATCACTTCCTGCGACTCAATATAGTGCTAAAGTATTAGAAGCTATTTCTGGTAATGTCGAGGAAAATATTATTATTGAACAAGAAGCAGGATATGAAAATGGTATTTTATATATCAGCCAATGAGATGCAATGAGAGGTAAAATAGAATGAAATAATGGATTATTAGAAATATGATGATACTATATTATTGCTACAAAATATAATATGGATAAGAAATGGTATACTATTATTTCTCATGAAAATGGGACAAAAACTTTAAAAAAGGATAAGAATACTATTGCAGAGGAAATAAAGAATGACACAAAAATCAAAGAAATTAAAGATTACATTCAGGGAAAAAAGAAATAGATAAAACTCTCTCAAAGAAAATTCTTTGAGAGAGTTTTTTTTGTAAATAGCTTTTTTACCCTTCCAAATTGATAAAATCCGTTCTATCTCCGTCAAGCTCAGCATTGAGCTTGTATATTTTTATGCCTTCTGGATGCTGTCCTGCTGCACCTAAAAACAGATCCTTCCCTTCTCCGTAAGGGATTACGACTTTTGCTTCGATATTTTCATAGACTTTCACGGCATCTTTTGAACCTATAATGATGAGGATATCTACATCTCCAAAAAATGAAATAATGTCTTCTTTGAGATCAAAAGCATCAGAAGTCACAATACAGAGGTGTTTTCCATCTATCAAAAATTTGTAAAATAAGATATCTGTATAGTTTCGAACTTCGAGGAGATTTCCTGATTTTTCATATTCTCCAGGATGCGTCACATCAAATTCTTCCAAAAATACTTTTCTCTCTTGGGTATGAAACAGTACTTCTTTTTTATCAGAATTTTTTATCACGAGGATATCTGGAGTTTTATAGCTAATTTCTATCATACGTATATTGTTTAGAAAATATATCTTGAGCCCCATTTCTCCCCTACACCTTGAGGGTGAAAAATTGTATGTGGGCTATCTTGGGAAAGCTTAGGTGAAGGCTAAATAAAATACGGTTTGTTTCGGTAAATAATCCCGTTTAGATCAAAACGAATCGGAATATCTTGTATCTTCTCAATATCTACCCACTCATAGCCAGTAAATCGCTCTTCTTTTCGAACAACTGGAGCTGCTGTTCCGTGATAGCGAATGATAAAGATATAAACATCTTTATCAATCAGAGGAGTTCCTTTGAGGTATCCTGCGGTGTACGTGTAGTTGAGCTTCGTGACAAATTTAATAATTTCAAGATCTTGCATCGCAACTCCTGCTTCTTCCGAGATTTCTCGTACTGCAGTATCTTTTGCGACTTCTCCGTCTTCAATCTTTCCTTTGGGAATCACATACTCTTCTTGCTTGCGTGAATTGAGCCACTTTAAGAGCAATATTTCCGTCTTTCCATTATTTTTTCTGTACACCACTCATCCCGAACTTTTTTCATATTTTCTTGCCATGGGAAGGGTTTTTCTATGCGGTAAATGTATTAGAAGTGATAGTACCCAAAAATATGAGGAAATCAAGTTCTTTTCTTTGCAGGAGAAAAAAATATGTGTTACTCTAGAAGTACCAAAACAAAAATACAAATAAAAATATACTCTATGCAATACCAAGATGATATTCTTGCAGCGCTTGATGCCCAAGAAATACAAAAAATACCTTTTTTAGAGGGAAAAAATGACGTATTGACCGAAAAATCTGAAGAGAGAGAAGAGAAAGAAGCAGGCAATATTGATATTTTGGCTTGAGAAAATATGTGAGATGCCTTTGAAAGCATACAAACAACTCAAGAAGTCAAAACGAAAAAAAAATGAATGCTTTCAACTCTCATATTTCTGATAAAGTATTTTTCTACTTCGGCTATTATTTTTTGAGTTCTTTTACTTGTTTCTAATTATTCTGCCTACTGGAATATTGCAAAAAGCGTCATATACGCTGGAGAACTAGAACAAACGAAAAATTCACTCATCGAGTCAGTAGCTGCTGCCAATGTAGGAGAAGGAAAACAAGAAAGAGTTCAGGCTCAGACATTTGGAAAACTCTCAGAAGAAGCATCTTGATCTGTACTTTCTGGAGGAGAAAAACACTCTATCGCTGCACTCGTAGCAAAAAATGATGATGTGGCTCTTGATATAGAAATCACTCCCTATGAAAATCGTATTGTCATTCCAAAAATAGGAAAAAATATACCACTCGTGGATATCACTCACCCAAATGTGCAAGGAGTGGATGAACTCAATGATATTTTCATGAAAGAACTTGAAAACGGAGTGGTACGATATCCTGGATCTGCAAAACCTGGTGAAGTCGGAAATTCATTTATATTTGGTCACTCATCAAACTTTCCATGGCTTGAGTGAGAATATAACGATGTATTTGCACTTCTTGATAAAGTATCGTTTGATGATGAAGTTATCGTATATTATGGCCAAGAAAAATATATCTATAAAATACAAACAAAAAATGTAATACGACCGGGTGATGTCTCTGTTTTAAAAAATAATGTCGAAGCAGGAAAAGCGCAAATATCTCTCATGACTTGCTGGCCCATTGGAACAACGCTCAATCGTCTTGTCTTGACGGGGGAACTTTTACGAATAGAAAAATAATTTTATACTATGATAGGGTTTGAGTATCATTATAATTCATATGCTGAAATTATGACTCAAGTATGAGGCATATCTTCTCAATCATTTTGAGTTATTCTTCATATATGTCTTGCACTTATTGTATTTTTTCTTCTGAGTTTTATTGCTCTCCCCTTTCTGATACTATGGTATAAAAATAAACTCGCTGAAAAAGATAAGCTCTATAAAAAAAGGCTCCTCACTCAAATCCTCCTCCAAAAAGAAATTGAAGACGAAGTAGAAAAAGAGATACAAATCGAAGAACAAGAAAAATTTCAAAACTAAAAACAACCAAAAAAGATCCTAAGGCTCTTTTTTGGTACGTGCAAAGTACTGTGCAAAAGTCATATCATGATTTTTGAGATAACTTGCAAGCTCAACTCCAAGATATCTCCAATGCCAAGGCTCGATTTCATATCCATCGATAGATCTCCCATTTTGATAGCTATTATGAAATCCATAGAGATGTGCGTTTTGTGAAAACCAATCATAATATCTCATGAGTTTCGTAGAGGATTTCCAATAGGCATCTGAACTGGCTGACCAGACATCGAGCGCAAGACCAGATTGATGCTCACTGTGACCTGCTTTTGCGCAGAGTGCATCAGGACAACCTCCTGCTTTAATCCCAACTTGATAGCTATAGCTTCGATAACTACTCACAACCACTACTTTTTCCCCCATATCCTGGTGAAATGCTGCTGCAAGTTTTTCAAACTGGCTTGCTGCTTCGTTCCTTAACTGTAAATCTCCTTTTACATCGATGATATACGTTACTGAGAGACTTCTCATATCTTCAGGAACATACCATTTTTGGCTAAATGCCCTCTCGGGATCTATATACTTTTGAAATGACGTATCGGACTCCAAATCAAGACTTTCAAGAAAACGTGTTTGCTCCATTTTTTGTATTTCTTGCTCATCAAGAGTATGGTATTGCAAAAAATTTTGTATCTGCTTGCGTGCCTCTGGAAGATAAAAAAATCGAAAATGATCTCCATTTGGAATTTCAAAAAAATACTTTTTTCATCTTGCAGACTCAAACACCTCTCTTCCCATAAAATATGGAACGATCGTATCTGCAGTCCCGTGCATGATATATTTTGGAGCAGAAACATACTGTATATTTTCGAGCGTTACAAAACTATTAGGAAGAAAAAAGAGTTTTTGCAGAGGGACTCCAAAGCGAAAGCTCGATAAATCATACCGTGAAGTATAGCTTGCCAGCAGGACGAGTGAATCAATATCTTTTCACATTGCGAACTCTGTCGCAACTCAGGTTCCGATGCTATAGCCCCAGATAATCGTATTTTCTTCACTGAGTCAGTAAGTTTTTTGAGCATAAGCATACATATCCTCAGCAGCATTTTTTATATCTCAAGGAAAAGGAAATCCTGTTGACTTTCCGTACCCTGGATATTCGAGCGCTAAAACATTATATCACAAAGCAGAGATAAACTCGATTTCCTCTTGAAAATATCTCAGTTCTCCCCCATTTCCATGAAAATAGTACACCGTTTTAGGGGCTTTATTATCGATATACCACGCGTGAATGGTGTTTTTTCCACTCTGCACAAAAATATCTTGCACGGGAAGATTGGATATATATTGCTCTGTTTTCGTATACTCCAAAGTATTGAGAAATACTCCTGGAAATGTTGCGTATCCCTCAAGTCGTGCTGCAAAAATAAGCAGAAGCAAATAGAAAAATATGAGGATATACGTGATACGCACCAGTATTTTTACAGGTTTTGGAAGCAAACACGTTTTATGATGTTTTGCCATCATTTCAAAAAGAGATTTTATTTTTTTCATAGATCAAGCTGCCGTATAAGAGGAGTAAGTTTTCGAAATGTTTCGGTGATAGTGTATTTCCCTTCTTGTGTCTTTTCGATAAGATCAAAGTTTTGAAAATCACGTAAACGAGCTGTGAGAGTTGATGCGGTTACTTGAGGAAATTCACGTCGTAAATCCCCAAAAGAAATCACTTCTTTTTCTCAAAAAGTAGCCATCAGATGCATAGTCCATTTTTTCCCTAATACCCCAAAAAGTGGAGAAAGTGAGCAATAATTCATACTATAGTAGTGAAAAAGATACTAGTTCGGTGTTGCTATAAAATAATAGCTTCCTATAATAGAAAAGCAATTTTATTATTTTAAAAAACTCGTATGAATAACATGATTTCTGCACTCTCTTGGAGATATGCTACCAAAAAATTTGATGCCACAAAAAAACTCTCTGCTGAAGCATTTGAAACGCTTCTCGAAGCACTCCGACTGACTCCAAGTAGTTTTGGACTCCAACCATGGAAATTTGTAGTGGTAGAAAATCCAAGTGTTCGAGAAGAGCTGGTAACTCACTCTTGGGGACAAAGACAAGTAGCTGATGCGAGTCATCTGCTAGTTTTATGCCGTAAAACAGCGCTTGATGCAAGTCACGTTGAGTCCTACATCGCAGATATGATCCAAAAAACTGGAGCTCCCGCTGAAGCACTTCAGGGATACAAAGATACGATGCTTGGTTTTATCCAAAATTTGAGTCCAGAGATGGCTGCATCTTGGGCAGAAAAACAAGTATATATCGCACTCGGGAATGCTCTCACCGTCGCTGCAAGCATGCAGATAGACGCGTGCCCTATGGAAGGATTCTCGAAAGCTGACTATGATAGAGTGCTTGGACTTCCTGAATTGGGACTTGCGAGTGTTCTCGTTCTTCCAGTTTGATACCGCGCAGCAGATGATAGCTATGCAACTCGACCAAAGATTCGCTATGCAAACGATGATGTTATCCTTCACCTCTCATAATGAAAACTATATTTTTTCCAGAACATACTCGATGAAAATCAGAAATTTCGTGGCTTCGAAGTAATTTTTCGTTTTCTTTTTCGGATTATTATGATCCCGATCGTATGGGATTTTGAGCTCTTCGCGTCATCAATGATGATTGGATTGCTCCTGCAAAGGGATTTTGAATGCATCCTCATGCAAATATGGAAATTATCACTATTCCACTTCAGGGAAGTATTTCTCATAAAGATTCTATGGGAAACGCTGGAATCGTATCTATTTGAGAAGTACAATCCATGTCTGCTGGAAGTGGAGTCTATCACTCTGAGATGAATCATGATCCTTTTATAGCCTGTGAACTCTTTCAAATTTGGATACATACGAGAGAAAATGGGATTGATCCTCAATATTCTCAAGCAGCCTACACTCTCAAAAATGGAGAATGGACCTTACTTTCTGGACCAATAAAACGAGATGATGTTGCCTTTATCAACCAAGATGCGTATATTTCTCGAAGACTTACAAACACTGGAGAGAGTTTTGAGTATCAACTCCAAAAAGCAAACAATATCATCTATGTGATGAATATTTCAGGAAGTTTTGTAGTAGAAGACACGCTTCTGCACACTCGTGATGCAATTGGGATTTTAGAAATCAATCAAAAAATAGGTTTTACTGCAGAAAGTGAAAGTGATATTTTGCTTATTGAAGTACCTCAAGCCTAGTTTCCCCTTGTGATATTTTTTCAAGAATCATGTTTTCAAACTCTGTGAAATCTTTTTCACAGAGTTTTTTAATCCATTTCCCTTTCACGGCTTTTACTCCATGCGTCATTTTTTTCTTCTTTCCATCTTTCATTTCAAAAAAATCTACCACTATGACTTTTTTATGGAGTTTTTTCCAGTTAATCATCTTTTTATAGCTTCCTGGAAGTACATCTACGATGATATTAAACTTACTCTCATTGAGTGTTTGAGTGATTTTTTCTTTCCAAAAATGCGAAAGTCACTTCGTCTCTATCGGAAGTTTATAGTTTGCTATTGCGTCTTGTGGTCACACAAGTCCATACATCCCAGAACATATCAAAAAATGCCTATCAAAAATATGTTGCGCATCCAAAGTCATTGCGTCGTAATCAATTGCGCTATACATCACTCCATTATAGCGAGCAATCGCAGCCCTCACCTCTGAATCTCCTCTCCCTTGCAGGAGAGGAGAACTACATAAAGTATTGAGTTCCTGCGCTTCCTCAAAACGTTTTCCCTTGCATTTGAGATCTTTTTCGTTTGCTTGCTCTATTATTTTTGTTGGTTTTTCAAAATGAAAGTTGAGAGTTTCATTTCAGAGCTCTCATCCTGAAGTTTTTCCTTCGCTGGGAGGTATGAGAAATAATATTTTTTTCATGAATTCGTACTAATAATCTAATTTCATGAGATGATTTTTACTACCTCATTTGAACTTGTGTTTACTATATTTGGAATTTCAGATGACATTCTTCCATCTCAAACTCAAAAATGAAGTGAATTTCTTCATCAATATACAGATTTTGCTTCCACATAAAAATTATCTGATTTTCAAATTATTTCTTTATTAAATTCTCCATTTATCCTATAAATATTAGGCAATTCTTGTCCTCACTCAATTGTAATTGGTCGAGCAACATCAAAAATAAGAGTTTTACTTACTCATGGAATAATAATCCATGAATGTGGTTCTCCATCATCTATATCACTCTGAAAAGAATATCATGCCATATAGTATGCTTCTATTCATAAACCATATAATACATATGTTCATAATGCTGCTCGTTCAGCACACGCAGAATTTCATATCAGTTCTGAAAGTTTGACTTGCCCTTTGGTATTATAAAGGGTACTTCTTTGAGATAAATCTGTTTGCTGCATAGTTTTGAGTGCTTTTTGAATTCTAGTTTGTACATTCCATAGAGCAAAAAACATTCTACTTTCAGCATCTATTTGAGCTTTATTTAGGTATTCTTCAATTCACGATTTTTGCTTATTATATAATCCTTCAAATTCATGAATATCAATCATTGTATTTTGAGGTATTTCATCTATTTCTAGATGTGAAGTTACACCTCACACAATATTTCATCAAACAGGAATAATATCTCCCATTTCTATTTTTCAAAAATATCATTTATAAATATTAAATGGAAGTGGATCTTTATTTCATCCTCATGTTTCTTTTGAATCAGACATATCTTTTAGTTAATTTGTATATAAAAATAGTAACATAAAAGAAATAAAAATACAATTTACGAAACAATTCATTTTTAGTTTTTATAAATCTCCTTTTTCGATGAGCGCAAGTGCGAGTTTGATATCAAAATAGGAGATATCATCTCTTCCCTCATCTTGTAAAATCTCTTTTATGGGTTTCAAAGCTGAGTTATCGATGAGTGCATCTGACTCAACGAGTGTTTTTACTGTCTTGAGTTTTTCGAGATCTGAAAGCTTCAGTACTTCAAAAAGCGAAAGGAGTCCTGAGATATAGAGTTGTACGAGATGTTGCTCGATGGTTTGCATGGTATAGTCCCGAAGCTCAGCGATTTCTGGAATGGTTTTTCCTGCTTTATAGAGCTCTAAAGTCTCTTTATAGGTTTCAGATTTTTTGGCTGCAGCTTTTTTCCCGTCACTTTTTCCGGCTGTTTTTTTGCTGTTTCATACTTTTTGCATCACAAAGTGATTCATATCACTGTGAGCATTTTTTAAGACCTGACTGCGAAAAATCGCAGCACGACCGAGCTCTGTAATACCTATACATGGGTATTGCCCTGAAGTTTTAAAAAGAAAGTTTTCGGTGACGAGTGCATCAAACATCGCTCCAATCGCCTCCTTATCATATTCTTTCAGCGCTCAAAAATGCTCATAGTCATCCAGATGCCACTGTGTAAGTCTTTTATCTCCACTTCCTAAGAGCATGCGCACCAATAATACTTGTCCAAACTTTTCGTCATATTTTTTTACAGATTCGAGGATGAGACTATAGCTACTCAGGGGAAACATCTTTTCGATATCTTCAGAGCTATATTTTCTTGCTTCCAGACAATAGTCACACACTCCACAGTTTGCTGGAAGATGCTCTAGATCTTCTTCATCTCCAAAGTACTCTAAAATATATCTCTTACGACAACGTGGATAAAAGAGGAGTTTTTTCATCTCTTCGAGTTTATGATAGGACTCATTTTTGAGAAGTTCTTGCCGTTTCCAGTCTATCATCACATGGCTGTGTTGACGTTTTTCTTGTAGCAATGTTAAACCACGTCCTCGAAAGTCTTGCTCAGTATCTGTTTCTTCGAGTCATCGTCGCAAGATTCCATATTTTTCGAGAATCTTGATAATCGCAGCGACTTTCATATCATTTCCGACTCCTGATTCACTGGCCATCGACACATAGGTTTTTGCTACTCGCTCGGCTTTTCCTTCTCAAAGTTGCATCTTTTGGTAGAGATAGTCATAGAAATCCAAAACTTCTTTTTTTTCTGGATAGGTATTTTCTATGAAAAATTCTTGGATTTTGGTATCACCGTAACTTGCAAGGGTCACTGCGTAGCTCATCTTTCCATCTCTTCAAGCCCGACCGATTTCCTGATAATAGTTTTCAATACTTCCGGGAAGATTGTAGTGAATCACAAAACGAATGTCTTTTTTATCGATTCCCATTCCAAAGGCATTGGTGGCAACCATCACCTTATACTCGTCATTCATAAAGGCATTTTGCTGTTGGTCACGCACTTCTGCACTCAAATCTCCTTTATACACTCCTGTTTTTATCCCACGAGAGATGAGATGATCTGAAAGCTCGATCACGTGTTTTCGGCTTGAGCAGTAGATAATCCCAACTCAAGGTGTTTTTGCGATGATTTCCTCGACTTTTTTTTGTTTTTCTTCTTTGGTAGAGATTTCTCGGACGATGATACAGATATTTTTTCGATCAAATCCTGAGATAAAACTCCTATATTTTTTAAGCCCAAGTCGCTCGACGATATCTTCTCGTACTTTATGGGTTGCGGTTGCAGTGAGTCCTACGACCGGAAAAGTTCGTACTCCCCCTCCTGCAAGTTCATCAATAAATCCTTTAATTTTCATATAGCTCGGACGAAAATCATGTCCCCACTGCGAGATACAATGAGCTTCATCGATGGCAAGCAGCGATATTTTACAGGTTTTGAGAATCCCGATAAACTCATTAGAGTTGAGACGTTCAGGAGCGATATAGAGAAATTTTATTCCTTCATTTCCTTCATCCTGAAAATACTTGAGCTCATGCAATATATCCTGTTTTTCACGTCCAGAAAGAGTCGAGTTGATGACTTCTGTACGTATTCCAAGAGTATTGAGTTTATCAACCTGATCTTTCATGAGAGAAATAAGCGGAGAAATCACGATACATATCCCGTCCCCGACTATCCCAGGAAGTTGATAGGTAAGAGATTTTCCTCCTCCAGTCGGCATAAAAACGAGCGTATCGTTTCCGTCGATGATATGCTCGATGATTTCTTGTTGCCCTTCTCGAAAAGATTCGAGTCAAAAGGTATTTTTGAGTATAGTTTGTATATTTTTCATACGTTTTATAGTATGAAAATATATGCAGAAGTAAAGAGAGTTTTTTTCATTTTTCAAGAAATATGAAATACAAAGAAAACAAAGATGGATACAAGAAGTACTGAAAATCTCTAAAAAAATGGGAACGAAAATATTCGTTCCTTACAAAACTTTTCTACAACACTTCATTCCCTATCCTCTTATAATTTTCATAATACTCTTCTACAAATTTTCTGACTTTTTCCTCTTTTGGGAGAAATACTCCGTTTTCCCGTACTACAAATTCAAAAAGAAAATTCCCTGCTTCCATCTGATTGAGATAGGTAAATATTTGTTGGGTATAGATAGAAGTATAGAGTTCTTTGAATGTTGCGTAGGTTTTTTCATTATAATGGAGTTTTACTTTTCCAAAGTGATAGTCTATCATCCCTGACATAAAAAATATATGGAGATGTATGAGGCACTCACAATAGTATGGGAGAATATCCTCTACTTCTCGGTATCGCATCATCCGCATACTGCGCATGAGATGCGTTACCACTACATCTTCATCCAAAAGCTCATTTCCACCTGCGAGAAAATATGCGACGAGTCCTCCTGCCGTTGCTTTAAACTCTTCTATATTTTTAAAAAGTCCTTGTTCTCCCATGCGAATCTCTGCTCCTGGAGCAAGCCAAAGGGTATGCCCATATTCGTGCCCAATCGTTTCGATATCATAGATTTCGTAGTATCTCTCTTCTGGACCTTGCAAAAACGCATCATATTTTTCTAAGATCTCTGCATCTATCATCTTGGCATCAAGTGCCATTTTTGGAGCTACTTTTTGGCTTTCTCGTACATATTTTGGAAAGGCAAAAATCTTTTTTCCATGGATTTTACTCACCTCATCATCGTTTGGAACGACTTGCGCGCTATAGCTTCCACACAAAAATGATCCATAAGCAAGAACTGGAGCTCCGATATAGAGCTGTACTTTTTTTTGATTATTGAGACTGTAGTGATAGCTTTCAGGAAAATTTTCTCGACCGATTTCATCGTACATCGCTTCATACATATGTTCGATATTTTTTGCAACGGTCGATTCAAAGAGACTTGGATCAGTCAGCCGGAGGTCAAACTCTATGGAAACTGCTCGACGATATTTATCTTCATAGTATTCTATCGGATGCCCTGGTTGTACGGGAGTATCTATAGCCATCCACGCAATATCCACTTGAGACCATTTTTCTACGAGTTCGTTTATATCTTTTTCCTTCCATGCAGTTTGAATTGCTGTAAAATAGTTAATATATTCTCGTTTTCTCCCAAATACTTCGTCTTCGAGCAGATCTAGAGCTTGTATAAAATCTTCGTATTTTTTCACAATCGTTTGAACTTCTGTGGGAAATACTTCACAGTAGCTTCGAGAAATATATTCGTTTCCTGCTTTCTCTAGCAGTGAATAACTCCTGTCTGCCATATCTCCACGGTGTCATGTATCAAAGAGTCCATTTTCTTGGAGAAACATGATAATTGCATCCTGATTTCCCTCAAAGCGAGCTTCGAGTTCACGATTTTGCTCAAAAAGAAGTTTTCTATTCCACTGCAAAAATAATTCAGAATAGAGTTTTCCAAGCTTATGTGTATACTCAAATATCGTCATATAGAACTCTGGGAGCAGTTTTTGCTCCTGTATTTTTTGAAGCAGAGTTTCCTGCATATTTTCATAATATTTTCTCACAAAAATATAGGATTTCTCAAAATAGATATCTCGCTCTTCACGAGATTTTCCAATTTTTTCGAGGTAGATATCGAGAGGTTCAAATTTTTTTCCTGCAATTCGTGCATAGGCTACATAGCGTGTATCACTATTTTTTTCAAGCCTCAACTCATCAAGAAAGCTATCTAGTATCTCTCTTTGATATCCCTCTTTTTGAATTCCTTCAGCAAGTCCATTGAGATGCGCTTCATTTGCGTTAAAAAGTTCATGAATTTTTGAAATATTTTCAAGAAAGAGTGTTTGGTTCATAAAATTATGATAAAAAATATAATCCTGCTATTTGTAAGATGAGAAATATAACGAGTGCAATTATACATAAAAGCACAAATCTTTGAAATGAAACTCGTGCTTTTATCTCCATTTCAGGTTGCACAAATCTCTGACGATAGTTTTTTGGGATATACTTACGTATTTTTCACAAAAAATATCCTTGAGGCTGCAGTGAAACATAATACTGTAACACGATAAGGATAAGAAAAAGCGCATATATAACTAGAGATTGTTTTTGTCACATGAGTTGGAGAAGCTCAAGCATAATTTTAAATTACAAAATACTTTTTAGTAAATTAGAGGTTTTTATATTTTTTGCAAACTCTTTTCATGCACAAAAAATCTCTGCAAGGCAGAGATTTTTTTATTTCTTACTTTTTCCATCCATAACTTTTCCCTCCTGCAGATTCTCGACCTCCACGAGAACTCCCTCGAGCTCCGCTTGAACGTGAATTTGAACCTCCTCCAGAATATCCAAGTCCATCTCCTCGTCCTCCTGAGTATGATTTTTTAAATCCCCCTCCAGAATATCATCCAGATGATCCTCCACTTCGTCCTCCACGTGAACCTCCCCCACTGCTTGCATATCCTCCTCCATCTGTTCGAGCTTTCGCTTGTACTACAAGTGGTTGACGTGGATTAAGTTCTTTAAAATGATGTAAAATTTGCTCTGCGTCTTTCGCTTGAACATTCATATAAGAAAATTTTTCAAGAACATCGATTTTACCAACATCACCGAGTTTCATCCCCACTTCGTTTTCGATGAATCGGATCAGACTTCCTGGATCAAGATTATCGAGCTTTCCACGAGCGATGAAAATACGCTGTTCTCCTGTTGGAGCAAGAGGTGCTGACTCCGTGATGATATTATAGGATGCTTCATCAAATTTATCTGCATGAGCGTTTTTGAGCATCGCAGCAAGTACGGTTTTTGGATCCCCAAGTTCAAGGAGACTTTGAACCATAGATTCGTATTCATGGAGTTTTTCGTCATTCATGAGATTTGCGATATTTCCTACGAGTCGTTTTTTCTGAAGTTCTACTACTTCACGAGCTCCTGGGATTTTTCCTTGGGTCATTTTTTGTTTCAAGAGTCTTTCGATGCCAAAGAGTTTTCGAGTATCGAGTCGAGACACGAAGTTGATGGCTGTTCCCGTCTTCCCTGCACGAGCGGTACGACCGATACGGTGTGTATAGACTTCTGCATTATCTGGAAGTGAGTAGTTTACCACGTGAGTGAGATCTTCTACATCGATTCCTCGAGCCGCAACATCGGTTGCGACAAGAATTGAGATTTTGCGAGATTTAAATCTCGCAAGTACTTTTTCTCGATTTTTTTGTTCGATATCTCCGTGAATGGCTTCAGCCTTAATCCCTCTTCCGATAAGTTTTGAAGCAACTTCATCTACATCCATCTTGGTCTTACAAAATACGATTCCATAAAAATCTTCGGTCATATCAATCACTCGCGAAAGAGCTTCAAATTTATTTCGTGGAGCCACTTCATAGTAGATTTGAGTGATACGATCTGAAATCGTCGTTTTTGATTGAATCGCAACGGTATCATACTCGTGCATATATTGTTTTACGAGACCCAAAATTTCTCGTGGCATCGTTGCAGAAAAAAGCAGTGTTTTTTTATTTTCTGGAGTATGCGTCAGGATTTCTTCGATTTCTTCTCGAAACCCAATATTAAGCATCTCATCTGCTTCATCGAGGATAAAATAATCGATCGTCGAGAGATTGAGCGTTCGTTTGGTAATAAGGTGATCTTTGACTCGACCTGGAGTCCCAACCACGATATGCGGACCTCGTTTAAGCTCCATAAGTTCATCTCGGATATTTTGTCCTCCGTAGAGAAGTGTTACTTTTACTTGAGCATCGGCAAATGATTTGATTTCATTGGCTACTTGGATCGCAAGCTCTCGAGTTGGAGCGAGGATCATCGCTTGAACTCCTGATTTATCCATATTGAGTCTATCTAAAAGTGGCAGACCAAAAGCTGCTGTTTTCCCGGTTCCCGTTTGAGCTTGTCCTACGATATCTCTGTCTCCGTTTAAGAGAAGTGGTATCACTCCAGCTTGGATTTCACTTGGATATTGGTATCCTTTTTTCTCAATGGCCTCAAGAAGCTTTTCCGAAAGACCGAGGTCACGGAACGTAGTTTTCTGTACAGTAATTTCTGACATAATGTAATATGGTTAATCCCACTTATTCCATCCCCAACCCTTCCTTTTACAAAAAAGGAAGGGGGAAAAAGAATTAATATTTTTTGATGCTCTCCTCCTTTTTAATAAAAGGAGGAGATTCAGAGGTGGAATAATAAAATAAAGAGACACTTTTTTACACGCTCATACAAGCCTATAAAACCTACCTACAAAATATGTATACATCTCGCAAGGAAGAGATGTCCTCAAGTTTTGTGTAAGGGTGTCTCTTCATTCAGGGGATTTTCAAAACATGAAAATCTGTGTCGAGCAGTACTCTACAAAAAAGTTTTAAAATTGCAAGAAGAAATTATTTTTCTCAAAAATCTTTTGACATCTCACCTCTCTTGCATATATTTCAAATACTTTAATTGATACTATGTCTCAATTATGAAAATAGAAGAAATACTCAAACGTGAGAAAAAAAGCGTCACTCCTGAGCGTAAAGAGCTCTTTGGAAAAATGCAGGAGTTTCATATTTTTTCGGCTCGTGATATCGAAACAAGCTTTCCAGATATTGGGAGAGCGAGTATCTTTCGGACGATAAAGCTCTTTTGTGAGATTGGAGTTCTTCGCAGAGTGAGTCTTGAGGCTGGAGTCGAACAATATGAAGTCAACTCACACGAGCATCATCACGAACATATGAAGTGCGAATCTTGTGGAAAAATCCTTTCGTTTGACTCTCAGTTTCTCTGCAAACTTCTCTCTCAAGTTGCAAAAAATCATCATTTCACCCTGCGAGAACACTCGATAAATTTATTTGGGAAATGTAGTGAGTGTAGCTCATAAAATATTAAATCTATGAATAAAAAAATACCCGTAACCGTACTTTCTGGCTTTTTGGGAGCTGGAAAAACAACCCTTCTCAATCATATTTTACGAAATACCCAAGACTACAAAATAGCCGTGATAGAAAATGAATTTGGAGAAGAAGGAGTCGATGGAGAACTCGTCGAAAACTCTGTCGAAGAAATCATAGAAATCCAGAATGGATGTATGTGCTGCTCAGTACGAGGAGACTTTATCGCTGGAGTTCAAAAACTTCTTGACTCTGGAAAAGAATTTGACTATCTCATCATCGAAGCTTCTGGAATGAGCGAACCTCTGCCGATTGCTCAGACCTTTCTCATCGAAGATTTTGAAGGAAGATGTAAACTGGATAGTATCGTCTGCCTCGTTGATGCCACAAATTTCAGGCATCATCTCGTACAATCACTCCAAACGACCTTTGAACAGATAGAGTTTGCGAATTTTATCATCCTTAATAAAGTCGAAGGAGTGGCACCAGAAGAAATAGAAGCAATCAAAAAATCAGTCAAAGAACTCAATCCTTATGGAGTCATCGTTGAAACAAATTTTGGAAAAGTAGACCTCAGTTACATCCTCGATACCACGAGTTTTGAGATGACCGAAGCGATAGAACACGAACTAGGGCATGAGCACGATCACCATCATGATCATAGTATCACCAACTATCTCTTTAAAACAGAGGAAACATGTTATAGCCTCGAACATATGAAACACTTTTTAGGAAATCTTCCCGATGATATCTTTCGAATCAAGGGATTTGTGCACTTTGCCGAAATGCCTGAAGCACGATATATCATCCAAAAAGCTGGTTCGAGTTTTACGCTTAACCCAGATGAGCGTTGGGATAGAAAAGAGAGGATATCTCGCATAGTATTTATCGGAAAAAATATCCGAAAAACAAAGTTGCAAGATACGCTCTTGTCTGAAGTATTTTTTAGCTTATAATCTATTTTTTTATT
>JAMIGJ010000043.1:0-11020 GCA_035905775.1 Candidatus Altimarinota bacterium | reverse complement strand
AAAATACATTTCAGAGTCTTTCAAAAAGCTCTTTTCTTTCCTCAATAATTTCATCAAAATCATCAGAAATACGTGATATATCTTGAAGAGAACTTCACTTTGTATCATATTTTTTAAGTTTTCCAATAAGGAGGTTAAGCGAATAGAGCGAAACTCATTTCCCTCGAAATATCCACCAAAGTTCGTCTGAAGAGATATCTTGCAATCATGATATTTCTTTTACCTTTTCGATACGATCCCAAAAATCATCACATAAAGTAACTACTTTTGCAGATTCATGTATTCCAAAACTCACTCCAAGACTTAAAAGTTCACTTAATCTTTTCAGCTTTTCTTGAAAATCAAGTGGTGACTTTAATATTCTGATAAATGGCTCAAATTGTTGTTTCTGAAAGTGATATGGAAATATTTTTGCGAGTTCGATGATTTCTTCTAGTGGAAAATGAGATAAATTTCACATTTTCTTATAGAAAAGAAGCACATAGGTGTAAAGAGTCGAAATATGTTGAACTTTCGAAATAATATCTGATACATCTCAAGCTTGCATACATTCAGAAACTCTTTCTGCAAATGAAACCTCAACATCCTGAAGAATGCTTTCTGGAAATCAAGAAGTATCTATAGCTTTTAAAAGATGATTCACCATAATATATATTTACAAATATATTTTATATTATATAAGTAAATAATATTTGTAAAATATTTATCCAACTATTTTCACCGGAGCGATACGAATATTCATTTTTTTTATCCCCTCTCTGAATCGAATTTCAGCATTTTCTCCGACAAGAGATTCGATAATTCCTTCTCCAAACTTATGGTGATAGACTCGTGCTCATCCTCGGAAATCAGCGACATTATTTTCTTGCAAAGGTTTTTTCACAGCCCTCATACTTGGTTCGTCTCCTATCTGTGATGCAATATATGGAAGGGTATCAAAGGAAAATTTTCCTCATACTTCTACTTTTTCGATACAATCCGAAGGAATCTCTTTCAAAAATCGACTTTCAGGATTACGCACATAGTCTCAAAAATACAGTCGCTCTTTCGCACGAGTGATGATAAGTTCTTCTCTGGCTCGAGTCATCGCAACATACATGAGTCTTCGTTCTTCTTCCAGTTCACGAGGATTCATCATGGTACGAGCATTCGGAAAGAGGCCTTCCTCGAGTCCCGTTACAAACACTCGTTTTTCCTCAAGTCACTTTGCGGTATGTATCGTCATCAGAGTTACGGAGTCGTGTTTTTCTCCATCAATACTTTCAAGGCTTGAGATGAGAGCTACTTCTTCGAGAAAGAGTGATAGTCCTTCTCGAGGAGCCAGTCCATCGTACTCAGAAGCAACATTTTGGAGCTCCGAAAGATTTTCTTTTTTTGACTCAAATTCATCACCTGAAAACTCTTTTTTGAGAAAATCTTCATAGTGCGTATCGGCAATTATTTTTCTGATAAGATCTGAAACACTATTTCCAAAACTTGACTGCACAAAACCGTGAAACATCTCAGAAAACTCTTGAAGGCTTTGACGAGCTACCCCACGTAGTTCTTCAATTTCAGAAACATTTTGTAGTACTTGAAAATACGAAATTCCAAAACTCTCTTTATAGTGCGTGAGTATTTCTATCGTTTTTGCTCCGATTCCCCGAGTCGGGGTATTAATAATCCTTCCAAAGGCAACCGGTTCACTGGGATTGAGGATAGAGCGAAGATAGGCTAGAATATCTTTGACTTCTTTACGGTCATAAAACTTCAGTCCCCCTACTACTTTATAGGGAATTGCTTTTTTGAGCAGTGCTTCTTCTATTCCTCGAGATTGAGCATTGGTTCGATAGAGGATGAGGTTGTCGGAGTAAGCCCTCATCTCTGAATCTCCTCTCCCAAGAGGAGAGGATGGCTTCAAATCTGCAGCCTCTTTCTCCCCTTGGGAGAAAGAATTCAAGATTGAGGGCTCCTTTTTCACATACTCCTGTATATTTTCAGCGATCCAGTTTGCCTCTCCCCTGTCATCATAGGCTTCGAGATATTGTATTTTTTCTCCTTGAGGATTTTCGGTCCAGAGCTCTTTTTTGAGGGCTTCGGTGTTATTTTTGATGACAATATTCGCTGCTTCGATGATATACTTACTACTCCGATAATTTTGTTCGAGCTTTATAACTTTTGCATCGGGATAATCCTTTTGAAAATGTAAAATATTTCTCATATCGGCTCCTCTCCAGCTATAGATAGACTGCCAGTCATCTCCTACAACGGCAAGATTTCTATATTTTTGTGCGAGGAGAGATACGATTTCGTACTGCATGAGATTGGTATCTTGATACTCATCAATCATGAGATAATGATAGCGATTTTGATAGATCTCAAGTATTTCTGGTATCTGAAAGAGTTGCAAAAGTTTTCCCAAGATATCATCAAAGTCCAGAGCATTATTTTCTGCAAGTCGCTTTTCATAGCGTTCATAGACTTGTGACACGACTTCTTTGAGCTGAGAATCTATTTGCTGTTTATAGGCTTGAGGATTCACAGATTTATTTTTGGCATCAGAGATAAAGTACGCTATCTGACGGGCTGGAAAGTCCTTTTCAATCAGTCCTAGTTCGTCTCGAATAATAGCCTTCATCACCGAAAGTTTATCACTTTCATCATAGATGATAAAGTCTTTTTTGAGTCCTATTGTACGAGTTGCCTGCTCTGAAATATGACTTGAGAGAACTTCCTTCAGCACAAAAATCCCAAAACTATGAAAGGTTCCAATATACGGGAGATGCCTGTTTTTCATCATATGCGGATGATAGGTCGTTCCTATCGCTTTTGCTGTTCGCTCCTTCATCTCACTGGCTGCTTTATTCGTAAAGGTTAGTGCAAGAATGGAGCTTGGTGTTACTCCGTGTACCGATATCATATGCGCGATACGCTGTGTAAGAGTTGCAGTCTTTCCAGAACCTGCTCCTGCGACGATCAGGAGAGGTCAGCTGAGTGTTTCTACGGCTTCTTGTTGTTGTGGGTTTAAGTGCATGAACGAGAGTAAAAATTATTGGAGCTATAGTATGAAAAAATAGAAAAAATTCAAATCAATGCATACAATAAACACTACTTATAGATTAGCTTCTAAACTTTGATTTGTCTAGTGAATATATTTTTTTTTTTTGCTTTTGATGCAAATGAAGAGAATATTATATATGTATTGCAATGCACTTTTATTCTTTGATTTTTCTCTCATGAAAAAGAAATTTATTGTGGCTCTGTGAGTCTCAGCAGTGCTTCTTGCAAATCCTCTCTCCTTCTCTTATGCCAAAAATGAACTCGTAGAGTGACGAGCTCTCTCTCTGGCTCATCAATATATCGAAAACTCACTCTCTGACGAAGCTTGGGCAGGAAATAATCCTGTCATTTCAGCTCAGTCAAAATTTTACACCGATGATGCTAAAAAAGTATCCTACATCGAGTACAAAGTAACTTGCGATTCCTCTCCTGATTGTGGGTTTATCATGATGAATGTCGATGGAAACGATGTTTCGGTTCCGATTGCTTCTCCTACGGGGAATACTCCCAGTGAGATACTCGATCAAGGAACAGATGTTTCCGAGAAACTCTATTATTTTGGACCGTTTGACTTATACAGTGAAAATGAAGTCACTTGAGATGTACAAGCACTTGATCCACAAGTTGCAGTAGATCTCCGTGATGATACACAAGTGAAGCGAAGTAAAGAAGAAAAAGAAGCAAATAAACTTGCTCGTGAAGCTCTAAAAACAAAACTCAAAGAAGCAAAACTTGCTGCCAAAGAATTTAAGAAGTCTGAGGAGTTTAAAAAGCAAAAAGAAGAAATAAAAGACCAAATCTTGAATGTACCGAAAGAGGAATTTAGTATGAAGGCTTTAGATTTTGCGTTTGCGGATTTACCAGATGCTAATACATCCTACTCTCTCCCATGAACTTCAAATATTTTTGTTCCAAATTCAAATAGTACTCCAACTTCAAGTTGTAGTTGAAGAACACCTTGTTATGACCAATTTAGACAAACCTATGGTACAACTCAAAATTGTTATAGTTGATGTACACCTACAGCAATAGGTATAATCTTTGCATATTATGATAGAACAAATTTTCCAAATTTAGTACCATGAACGGCAACATTAACTAATAGTGCTAGTTCAAACGCACTAATAAATTCAATAAGAACAAAAGTATTAACTACATGTAAATGACCTATTGCATCTCCTGCATGACAATATTATAGTTGAAATACAACCCCATGAAATGCAAAAAAAGCGAAAGAATACGCAAAAGAAATGTGATATACTAATACAACGAGTGAATTTTATTCGTATAGTTGAACAACTATGATTGCATCTGTATTTGATAAAGTAAAAACCGAAATAAATGCATGAAGACCTATACTTATTCATGTAAATAATCCTAATTCTCAGGAAGATGGACATGCTTTAGTTTGATTTTGATATAAAAGCACTTGAACTGCAGCTATTGCAAGAGTAAATATGGGATGGGGTGGAAGTGGATATTATACAAGTGGAACTACAAATTATTATAAATCTAATCTTGATCAAAATCTTAGTGCAATATTTTATGCAGGAAGTAATAATAAACAGGCATATGCTGTAACAACATTTAAAATTTCTAATTAAAATATATGAAATTTATAACTCAAACATATGCTTTTCTTGAATTCTCCAATGAAGAGGTTCAAGCACACTTCGAAGGAGTAAAAAAATGTAAATATACATGAAAAATTCTGAAAATAGTAGATATAAAACCACCATCAGATTGATGCTTTAGTAACTTAAGAATTACAACTCAATCTGTAACTGGAAAACAGATATTGCTACAAAATGGTTTTTCATGAAATGAATGTGATATTTGAGATAACCTACGCATAGAGTATAATACTATCCCAAAAATATGAGAAGAAATATTTTGAATATTAGATATGGATTCAGGATATATTCTTCGTGCCTGAAAAAAATATTTTGATGCTTATCCTGAGATTCCTCTCTGTAAATGATGAAATATACCTCAATTTTCACAAAATATAGGAATTATATGAATTTGAGTTTTATGTATTACTATAATATGAATTTGATTCTTCTGGATAAAAAAGTCCTTGAAAAAATTCAAACACAAAAAATAGTTTTACTCCTCTTTCAAGATATACTTCTTAAAAGAGGAGTTTTTTCCTACACTCTCCCCTCCAGTAAATCCTCCTCAAACTGACGAATCCCTTCGTAGGTCGCTGGATAAGCAGAAACATCAGGAAAATCAAGAGTTTCAATCTTTTTCATCACGGCTTGTATGAGTTTTTTGGTACGCTGCCTTTCCCCTGTTTGGATATATGCTTCGACACGATAAAAACGATCTTCTTTGACATCTTTTTCTACAAAAAACAGTTCATAGCGCTTGCGAGGATACATGCGAAAACGAGCAGATAGCTCAAAGAGAATATCATAAAAGGCAAGCTGGAGATGATATTTCCACTGCTTTACTTTGATATAGTCTTGCCCCTTGAAGTCAAATCCCTCAAATCCTCCTCCTGTCTTATAGTCAGTGATGAGCAAACTATCATCAGGAAATATCTCAACTTTATCAATCTTCCCGGTGAGTTTTATTGCTTCCCCATCCTCTCGTGGAAGCCACACTCCTCCGTCGTGAGAAAAGTTATACTCCAGTTGGAGTTTTTCATATTTTTTTCCCGTAATTTCGAGGTAGAGAGCTTCTATCTTTTCACGACCTCGCTCGAGATAGTCTTCGATAATATTTTTTTCAAAGCCTTCTTTGCGCATCGCAGACTCAAAACTTTCTATGAGTACTTTTTTAGAAAATGTTCCATGAGCCTCATAGTCTCGCATAAAATCTTCAAGGGCTTTATGGATGGCAGTTCCGTAGGATGCTGCAATATTTTTTGCCTGAGGAAATCTCAGGAGATTACGTTTTACAAAGCTTTGAGGACCTCCAGAAGTGATATCGAGAAAGTTTTGGAGCGCAGAGACATTCATCGAAAATGTTTTTTCAAAACGTTCTTGTAAAAAATTTCGCTCGTCTCCGAGATATGGGAGCGATACAAGTATATCCTGTTCGAGTTCAAGATTTTTTGAGAGTGCAGCTGGTGCAATATCTGTAATATTCAAAAATTCTTTCCCACATGCAATGATGCTTGGCAGAGGCTCAAGTGATTTTTCAGCAATATTTTTCTCACTATAACTCAGTGTCAGACTATCCTCTGCTCGGGTTGCTGCGGTATAGAGGAGTCTCTCGATATCTTCCATATTGTCTTTCTCAGCTTGCAGAGGCAGATTTTTCGGAAAGGTAATCGCTCAAAATCTTCCCTGCTTATACTCACTGCTCGTGACAAATGGAACATACACGTGTTTCCACTCAAGCCCCTTTGCCTTATGCACGGTGATACATCGAACTGAATTTTTCTCGTTTCACAGGAGCGTCGAAGCTGTGAGATGTAAATCATACTTTTCACGAAGCGCAAGCATCTGCAAACCATCTTTGAGGCTCAAAAAATCTTTTCCTTTTTTGTAGCTTCGTATCGTATCGATAAGTTTTTTGAGATGCGTGAGATGACGTGCATAGGCTATCCCCTCTTTTCCCTCTGTATGGCAAAAAAAATACTGATGATAGGGAGAAATATATTTTTTGCATTTTCCATCAAGCATCGTAATTTGGAGTTGATTTCCAGTATGTGCATCATCACTATATTCATCCTCAAACTCAAGCATATTAGCTCCCGTAATGTAGTCGATGATATCCTCGAGTCGCTCGTACCTCGCTCGCTGAGTGAGTTCTATGAAAAAATGTCCAATATTTTGTATCGTGATATCCTCATGAATCCGAAGTTGCTCGACCACTGAGCGAGTTTTTTCTCCTCGTGCGTGATAGAGTGTTTTAGAAAGATTCCAGAGCGTGAGTCGTGGTATACTAAAAGCTGGATGAGAAAGGATTTCAATCATGAGTTCTCCATCCTCATACATATATCCTGCATCGAGATTTCACAGAAGCTTGAGAATATTCACGAGGAGTCTGATTTCCTCCAGTTCAAAGAGTGATTCTTCTTTTGAAACAGATACAGAAATCCCTGCATCAAGCAAGGCTTTTGCGATGAGCTCAAGAGATTTATTTTTTTTTGTGATAATAGCAATATCCTCAGGGGCAATCCCAGAATCAAGTTTTTTTTGAATATCTGATGTGAGAAATGCGATTTCATGCAACTCTGTCGCAAAATTATAGCAAGCAACGCTTCCTCCTATTCCACGATGCGCTTCAAACTTTTTTTCTGCTTCTGGGAAAATATTTTTGATATCCTGACTTTCTGAGAGGAGACTGCGAGAAATATCGATAATCTCTGCGTGACTTCGATAATTTTTTTCGAGGATGATAAGTTTTGTTCCCTGATATTTTTCCGTGAAATCTTTGATATTTTTGGTATTTGCTCCCTGAAATTTGTAGATAGACTGGTCATCATCTCATACCGCAAAGATATTTGGCGAGTCAGAATCGACCGAAGCAATCATATCGATAAGCTTCATTTGTGCCTCATTGGTATCCTGAAATTCATCGATCATGATGATTTGATATTTTTCTGCGAGATTGAGTCGGATGACTTCCTGTGTTTCCAGAAGTCTGATAGCCTCCAAAATCATATCCGAAAAGTCGATATAGCCCTTTTGTTTGAGGGTTTCTTGGTAGAGTGCATACACCTCTGCAAGGGCAAATTGTTTCTCAACTTTTTGAGCTTCTTTAAATCTGCGTTTATTTCGAGAACTCAGATCCGTCCAAGTATTTCTCCAGGTCGTGAGTGGAGCGGAGCTGCTTGATTCTTGAACTTGCTCAAGGGTTTCTTGGATAGTAGAGAGCAAAAGTTTCGCGAGGCTCTCATATCCATACATAGTATCATGCATGTCTCATACGAGCCTTTGAACTTCCATAAAAAAAACTTCAAAAAGCTCAAATTTTTTTTGCTTTTCTTCTTTTTTTTGCCCCAGTATATCTATCTCCTGCCAAGATTTTTCGAGAAGCGTTTCAAGCTTTTTGAGGGTTTCATGATTGTGCTCAATGATAGCTCTATACTTTTCTGGACTGAGACCTGATTTTTTGAGATCCTGAATATCTGAAAGGAGTTCTCGTATCGTTTCAGAGGCTTTAAATCCTGGTTTGTACGGATGATTCCATGGGAGTTTCTCAAGTAAGTTATCCAGGATACTATAAGCTGTAATATCATCGAGTGTTTCAGCTTCGCTGTATTCTTTACTAAAGGCACGATATTTTTGAATAATCTCGTTTCCAAAGCTATGAAAGGTCATGATATTGACCCGATACGCATCATGTCCGATCATCTTTGCAAGTCGTTCTCGCATATTCTTCGCTGCATTATCCGTGAATGTCAGACACAAGATATTTTCTGCCGTATAATCGGTTTCTTGCAAGATATGAGCGACACGAGCAGAGAGAAGCTGCGTCTTCCCACTTCCTGGTCCAGCAAGCACCAAAACAGGCCCATAGATGGTTTCTACAGCCTGACGTTGTTTTTCATTGAGACTTGCAAGTGTTTTGAGGTAGGCTTCTTGGTTCATAAGAAAAATATTATTCCATCCCCACCCCTTCCTTTTATAAAAAAAGAAGGGAGCAAGAAATTTGCAGCCTCTTTCCTTTGAGATCAAAGGAAAGAATTTAGATAGGAATTGATAAAATATACTCGTATCATACTCTGTTCTTTTTTAAATACAAAAAATATCTCTCAGAAACTGAAAGATAGAGTTTTTTTTTAAAAGAAAAGAGGGCCCGCTTGCGCGGCCCCTCTCCGATAGCTTGGAGAGGCATCGACTGCTCGAACCTCTCCTCCCTGTTGTTCGTTATCCTGCCTTGGAGCCCTTCAGAGCGTTGCCCTGAGCTTTGAAAGATTCCCTACCGACCTTTGCCGCAAGCGCGGCAAGGTTGTTTGCAATCTTTTGCTGCCTTGCGTAGGCAGCCTTGTTTTTCGGCGAAGACACGATACGTTTGGTCATTTTGACCCTTTCTCCCCTTTTTGGGGAATTCATCGAGAGCAAAAGCGCTCCGATGCCCAGCCCTGTTGAACTGGTATTTCTAAGTATATTAAATCTTTCTTAAAAAATCAAATCTTTTTACAACTTTCTTTGCATTGTCAAACTAGCGAGTCGTGAGTTCGTAGGCAAGTCTCCACTCGCGAGTACCATCTGCAAGTTCCCAGTCAAAGAGCGTCATATCAGCTATATCATAGTTGAGAGTATCAAGGATTGCTTGGGTATTTTCGGAAGTGAGACTGTAGTACTTGAGTCATGAAATGAGGATATCTTTCCCATTTTTTTGGTAGGTAAATGTATTTTTTGCAACTGGATAGCTGCCAAGTTTTAAAGCGAGCAGTTCAGGAGTTATGAGCGTATTGGCTGAGAGAGTATAGTTTTTGCGAAAAATTACGGGAGCAAAGACCAGATACTCTGAAGCTTCAGATTCATATTTGCTTTGGAGATTGGAAAGTATATTAAATATATATTGTGAAATTTGAGCCTTACTCGCGTTTTTGAAACTTTCTGGTAGATCTTCGTAGTGAAATCTATTAGCATAAAAAATATCTTTGGGAAGGTCAAAATATCGGTATTGATCTCTGGTTCGAGTTACTTGTATTCCAATTGGATCATCAAAAGTTGGATCAAAATATCTCTCTCCGATTCGCACCCAAGCATGTCAAATCTGAGGAAAATCTGGAGCATCGATGACATATCCTTCTATTGCCTCAACATCATAAAAATTATGATACAGAAGCAGATAGGACATCAGTCGAGCGTAGGCAGTACACACTCCATTTCAGACTTTGAGGGCTTCTCAGGCTGAAAACATTTGCGTATTTTTGATGTCTACAATTTGGGTATAGGAAATATTTTCTAAAATCCATGCGTAGATATTTTCTACCGTTTCCTCTCGAGTTTTTCCTTTTGGGATGTTACGAGCAAGCTCTGATACTGCCTGCATATTTTTTGTGATATCTGAGGGAATATGCTTCGCATCAGCAAGGATATATCGCAGCATATTTTGCTTTTGTGATATTCCATACAAAGACGATACGGGAATAAGTTGCCTTTGGATATAGTCTGTCACAAAATTATATCTTCCTTGTGCATCGATATACAAAAATGTCTTTGATCTATCGAAACCTGATGTTTCTATTTGTGTATCATAAACTCCATACTCATCGTCATAAAATCTATATTTTTCAAAAAGATATCATACATAATATCCTTTTTTTTCTGAGATTTTATAATCAGAGGTAAAGAGTCACGCAAACTCCTTTGAGAGCTCCGAATACGGTTTTTTCTTCAGAAAGGTATAGTTTTCGATACATCTCACATCCCCTGTTTCTATCTCTATGATACGACAGCTTTTTGCTTGTAATGCTTTTCTATTTTCTGCATTTACCGGAAAATAATTCGAATAGGAAAGCTTATAAATAACATCCTCTTTAACAAACTCCCCCTGACTATTTACAGCCAAAAACTCTCTCTGTGGGGAAAGTATATCTTTGAAACTCTCTGAAAGCTCTTTACTTTGAAGTTCGCTTTGGAGAGTTTCACGTATCATTTTTTCTCTATTTTTTTGCTCTGTTTGAGCGAAGAGCTGATCATACCAACGTTCAAAACGAGTTTCATGAAGGAGTTTTTGTATTTCGAGTATTTTTTGTTGTGTCGTTGACGAAAGAGATCACTCATAACTCATATCCAAAAGACGATTTTGGACACGATCAAGTATTTGTTCTTGTATGTTTTCATCATAGCGAGTAGAAATCTGGTTCTCAAATTTGAGAAATGCTTCACGAGCTGAAGCAGTACTTGCTCAAACTTGATGCACGCAGAAAAAGGAGAAAAACAACACCATAAACACGGAAATATTTTTTTTCATAGCCTACAACAAAAATAAATAAAAATCTCTAAAGTTTGTCAAAACTATAGAGATTTTTAGATGGATTACAATATTTCTTAGTCGACTCTCC
>JAMIGJ010000042.1:0-11856 GCA_035905775.1 Candidatus Altimarinota bacterium | reverse complement strand
CCAATATACAAAATATTCATAAAGATTCTAAACAATAGATTATTCTATTATAATAAATTCACAAAAATCACTTCTTTTTCAAGAAGTGTTTTTTAAAGTATTCAAATGGTCGGGAACGCGAGACTCGAACTCACAACCCCACGCTCCCAAAGCGTGTGCGCTAGCCAATTGCGCCAGTCCCCGAAGCTGGGAAAAAATGGTGGGTATAGGTAGATTCGAACTACCGACCTCACGATTATCAGTCGTGCGCTCTAACCAGCTGAGCTATACACCCATATATAGAAAAAAAGTAGAAAGTGAAAAGAAAATCATACTCTTAACTCTCTACTTTCTGTTGCTTTCAAATGGAGCGGGAGATGGGACTCGAACCCACAACCCTCTGCTTGGAAGGCAGATGCTCTAGCCAATTGAGCTACGCCCGCAAATCCTGAAAGCTTGGGTATTGTATAAAAAATATTTCTTCTGTCAAAATTTTTTTTCACTTTTTTACTCTTTGAGATTGATGCTTCCACTTTGTATGAGTTCTCCGTTTACACGCAAGAAAATATGTTCTGGAATTTCTTTGATAGAAATATTTTTTTTGCTCGTAGTAACATCGATATATACAGGAGTTTTACGGATTTTTTGTATTTCTAGTTCGTGTTCTTTCAGAGAAAAGACATATCCTAGGAAAAAGGCAAAGAGTATCGTGATACTCCACAGCAGAGAAATTATATATTTTTGTTTCATAGATGTGCGTCATAAGTATGAGAAAGAAGCATCGCAACGGTCATCGGTCCAACTCCTCCAGGAACCGGAGTGATGCGATTTCCTTGCTCGTGAATTGCTTGAGTTGCAGCATCTCCGTGAATCTTTCCATCAACTACCGAAAAACCGACATCGATGACGAGAGTGTCTTTTGAAATCATATCTGCCTGCAAGAGTCCAGCGTGTCCCGTCGCACAAATAACGATATCTGCATTTTGGGTAAAATCTCTGAGGTTTGGGGTCTGAGAGTTGCAGCTCGTGACCGTTGCTCCAGCATTGATACACAGCATTGCAAGAGGCTTTCCGACGATATTGCTGCGTCCGATGATGCATATTTTTTTCCCTGAAAGAGAAATATGCTCAGATGCCAGAATATGCATCACTCCAGCAGGAGTACAAGGGACAAAACCACTTTCATCTCCAATCATGACTTTTCCCTGATTTTCAGGATGAAATCCATCCACATCTTTTGCAGGAGATATCTCTGCGATGATGCGAGTTGTATCGATATGAGCAGGAAGAGGAAGTTGGACGATGTATCCAGAAATATCAGGAGAGTGATTCCACTCCTCTATATACGAAAGTAAAAGCTCCTGTGATACATCATCAGGAAGATGCAGGAGCTTAAAGTGCATCCCAATCTTTTCTGCAAATTTTCGTTTTTGACCGATATAGCGCAGACTCTCAGAATTATTTCCGACTAATATCGCTCCAAGAGTTGGCTTTTTCGTGAGCAGGGCAATCTTTTGCTCGAGATCATCATAGATTTCAGAAGCTATTTTTTTTCCGCAAATATACATAAAGAGAATGGAGCTAAAAAACAATACGCAAAGCATATTTGCAAATCTCTGCATTGCAAATTTTTTCTGCAAGCATATACTGCTTGCATATCTCTTTTTTCAAAAAATATATGAATCCACGACTCTACGCACTGCTTATCCTCATCGGAACAATTGGATTTTTTGTCCTTTTCTATCTCTATTTTTTTGTGTATTATACCGCAACGGTGGTGATAGATGCAAATGTCGGAGGCTATAAAGTCGATTTTTTTGCTCCTGCTACAGCACAAAAACGAAGTGTCGAGTGTCCCGAGGCACGATGTGAGATAGCTGATATATCACCTTTTGAGTACAACATCACTTTTTCCAAAGCAGAGTATAAAAATAGTACTCTTTCGGTAAAAATAGCACCAAGAAAACGACAAGAATTTATCGTAAAACTCGAAAAACAAGCAAAACTTGAAGCAATGTTACAGGATACTCAAGCTCCAGAAACTTCCAAGCAAAAGATAGAGCGACTTCGAGAAGAAAATCTCTATATCGCAAGTTTTAAACTTTCAGATGAAAAAAAGGCTACCTTTTCTCAGAGGGGAGAACGCATGGATTTTGAACTTCGAGGATCAGGAAGCATCCAAAAAATCGCAGATTTTCCCACTGCGAATCCTGAGTCAATCTATGCAGAGTACATAGGAGAGACTAAAAAAATATTTTTTAAGATTACAGAAACATCCTACATCTTTGACAGTGATATAGGAGTCTTGTATACCCTTCCATTTGAGATTGAGGTACGTTATATTAAACCTACTAAAAGACTTTCAGAATTTCTCGTGGTGACAGAGAAGGGGACTTTTCTCTATTATTCTGCGAGCAAAACATCTCAGTTTCAGTATCTCTTTCGAGATTTTGTCTTCTGGAAAGACGCTCAAATCGGAATCATCTATGATGATGAAACCCAAAAGAAGCAAAATTTTAATATCACCCAAAAAGGAAATATTGTAATGTACTATACCCAAGCAGTGCGCGAGCGAAAAGTCCTGCTTGTCACCGATCTCAAGATTGATCGTATCGAACTTCAGGAAGAAAAGGTCATCGTAACTGCTGGAACTGAGCAATTTGAATTACAGAATTTTTAAACCAGAAAATAAAATCTATATTTGACAAATACTCAAAAAAAGCTAGGATAAAGAAAAATATTTTCTAGCTTTTTTGTATGAGTGAAAAACCAGTGCTTTCTGATGAACTTCCAAAATATGATGTACAAGCCATAAAAGCTCAATGAGAAGCACACATGGTTTCTCATGCTGCAGCGCTCTCAGCACATCAAGCCCTTCACGGGGCTCTTCAAAATTGTGATATTTCGAAAATTGATCCAGTATTAAAATCACTCATTGCACAAGTTGCGCAAAGAGTCGCGGAAGATTTTTGAGCTTGAGAACCTTCTGAAATTGCTCAAGCAAACTCCGAAACACTCAGTCCAACTTGGTTTGAGGAACTCAAGGCAAAAGTAGGTTCAGAAGAGATTCCGAATTACAAATGAATTGAAGATGATGGAGATCCGATTGAATTTTTAAAAAACTATTATTGAAAATATATTGATGAATGATTATTGTTGAGGCAATTAGAAAAATTAGATATTGCGCTATGGAGACAGTTTAGTGGATATGTTCAAACAACAACAAGAAAGAAGCCAATAGAAGTACTTAAATGAAGAAGATGACATATGCCCATTTCATTTATTATTTCAAATCTTAAGGAAGAATAACAAAATCCCTCGCGAAGCGAGGGATTTTCTAGTTTTTTCTTAAAATGGAAGATCCTCCACCGAAATTTCTTCTTCTTGCTTTGGAATACTTTTTCGAACGGCTGGAGTATCGTTTCCAGGAGAGATATCAGCGCTTGGAGGAGTATAGCTTGCTGCTTCACCACTTGGACTTCCGTCAAGCATAATCATATTTTCTCCGATAATTTCTGTTCGATATCGTTTTGATCCGTCTTGCGCTTCCCAGCTACGAGTTTGCAGTCGTCCTTCGATGTAGACTCTGCGTCCTTTTTGGAGATACTGTCCTGCGATTTCCGCAAGCTTTGCCCAGAGAACGACATTGTGAAACTCTGCCTGTTCTTGTTTCATCCCTGCTCCATCTGTCCAGTTACGATTTGTCGCGATAGAGAGAGTTGTCACAGACTGTCCATTCGGAGTTTGTCTGAGTTCTACATCCTGAGTGATGCGTCCAATAATTTGGACTTTATTGAGATCCATTGCCATAATACCAAAAATAAAGTGCTAAAATATCGTATCTTGCCGTGCCAGTAGTTCATCTCATATATCGTAAGATACGAACTCAGTATATACACTTTATACTCCAATGCAAATTTTTTTCTTGTATTTCGTGATTTTTTTTCTACAATGGGGGAAATATCTGCAAAAATCATCTATGATTTCCTCATCAAAAAACGAACCAAAAGACATAAAACGAGTGGTGAGTCCACAAGAAAAACCAAGTGAAAGTGGGACGTTTCAAAATATTTTGCGTCCGAAAACTCTCGAAAACTATATTGGGCAAAATCAGATAAAAAAACACCTCACGGTTGCGATAAACTCGGCAAAAATCCGTGGAAATCCACTCGAACACATCCTCTTTTATGGTCCTCCAGGACTCGGAAAAACCACCCTTTCCAATATCCTTGCTCACGAGATGCAGAGCCATCTTCGAACGACTTCGGGGCCAGCTATCGAGAAACAATCGGATCTGGTGAGTATTCTCTCAAATCTCGAAGAAGGGGATATCCTTTTTATCGATGAGATACACCGACTTCGTCCCCAAGTCGAGGAAATCCTCTACACTGCGATGGAGGATTTTCACCTCGATATCATGGTCGGTTCAGGAACGGGAGCGCAGAGTGTGAAACTTCCGGTAAAGCCCTTTACCCTTATCGGAGCTACAACAAGGCTTTCTGCGCTTTCTGCTCCACTGCGTGATCGTTTTGGAAATGTGCTCAAGCTTGATTTTTATGAAACTCGAGATCTTGCGACGATACTTGGAAATAACTGTGAGATACTCGGCTTTGAACTTTCTCCAAAAATATTGCAAATCATCGCAAGCAAATCCCGCGGAACTCCGCGAATCGCAAACAGACTTCTCAAAATCCTTCGTGATTACCACACCATAGGAAAAGATATTTCAGACGAAATGATTCTGCAAGAAGTATTTGGAGATATAGGAATTGATGAGAAAGGACTTGATTATCTCGATCGCAAGTATCTTGATGCGATTTATAAAAATTTTCAGGGAGGTCCAGTCGGACTCAATACCCTTGCCTCCGTTCTCGGAGAAGAGGAAGCGACGCTTGAGGATGTCGTTGAACCCTATCTTTTGCAAATTGGATTTATCGAACGCACTCCACGGGGTCGAAAGATCACAGGAGAGGCAATACACTTTATAACGGTTTAAATATATGAAATATAGAATTACTTGGAAAGATATATTTTTAGATTATCTCATACGTTTTGGATTGAAATGACTTCCTATCTTCTTATTTGCGACTTTTTGTGTATTTTTGTTGCTTCAGTTATTCTCAAAAACACTATATTATTATAGTTTTTGAGAGTATGTGATAATATTTTTTGAGAATATACATATAGTGCTGATGATATATGCTGGAGTAGTATTGTTGCTTATAGCTCTCTCATATCGATTCATAAAAAATAATGTTATCTGAGAACATGAAGTGTATCTTGAAAAACCATATTTTGTTTGGAAATCAAAAAGACAAGAACTAAAAACACAGCTTGTTCTCTTTCGAGATTTTAAAGTAAAAACAACATTTTTACTGCTGCACTTTCAATGACTCCAAAAAGCAAAAATAAAAAAAAGCTATATTATAGAAGGAGAAAATGAGTTTATATTTGACATGCTACAATTTATACATGAAACAGAACATCAAAAAAAATCATTAAAATTCTTCTCATATTTTTATTTTTTTGTCTCTTTTTTATCTTGTACTCAGATTGGAAAACTCAGACAGTATCAGAAAAATACATCTTTTCTGAGCTTTCGCAAATACCAAATACCAAAGTCTGACTTGTCCTAGGGACGAGTAAATATATTGCAGACGGACGCAGAAACCTCTTTTATCTCTATCGACTTCAAGCAGCAAAAAATCTCTATGATGCAGGAAAAATAGAGTATATTCTTGTGAGTGGAGATAATAGCACAGAGCAGTATAATGAAACTGATACGATGAAAGCAGATCTTCTAGCGATGGGTATTCCCGAGGAAAAAATCTACGGAGACTATGCAGGATTTCGTACGCTTGACTCGGTGGTTCGAGCTCGAGAGATTTTTTGACAAAAAAACTATATCATCATCACACAAACATTTCATCTGCAGAGAGCTCTCTATCTCGCGCATCACGAATGAATCGAAGCACTCGGATATCCTGCCCGAGATGTCCCAGTCAAGCTCGCACCCCGAGTCTGGATTCGCGAACGACTTGCCCGAGTCAAGATGATGTATGATATAGTTCTGTGAGTTGAACCGAAGTTTGGAGGGGAGAGGGTGGAGATAGGGGATTAGTCTTTCTCCAAATATTTCACCACATACTCCAAACTGTTGTGGTGAAACTTCACTCGCGCTCCATCGTGCTCGATTCCGATATCAGGATTAATTGCTTTTCCCATCGCTTTTGTATCAAACGTGATATGTGGATATCGCTGCATAAAGTCCTCAAAACTCGTATCTATCACAAACTCCACGTGTTCAAATCCCTCTTGGTAGGGACTTCCGTCTTTTGGAGCAGGCAGTTCTAGGACCCAGATTTCTCGCGCTTCATAGCGTATCGCTTCCTTGAGTTTATAGGTACATATCGGTCGTCCGTTTATCATCGTTTCTTTCAAAAGTTCGGCTTCGGTCTCGAGCATCTTTTTGAGAACTTCATAGCGTTCCCAGGTCTCGACACGGTAGCACAGGTGGTCAAGCTCCAGCCTCGAAACATCTATCTTGAGAGTTTCTAAGGTGTGGAAGATGTGGGAGAGGAAGGAGTGGGGGGAGGGGAGGAAGGATGGCATGGGGATATAGTTCTTGGGAAATATTTATTGTTTATATTTGAAAATCATACCGACAGGGGATTTTTTGAGTTCTTGTTTTTCAGTTTCAATATTTCTAATTTTATCAAAAGTTTTTGGTAAATCTTTTATTTTTAGTCAATCAACAAATTGACTAGCAGCAAAAGCTCAAAGTCAAACCATTGGTACTCAACTACATATTGCTACTATTTCTGCTGACCCCATAACAATTAATGATCCAAAGTCATGTCCAGCAATTTTCCATTTTTTATTGCGTAATTTTTTTATATTTTCTTGATGTTTTATAATAACTTCATTTAAATTATCAGAAACTTTCTTTGAAGTTGAGTCAAAATCTAAGCTATTGGATATCGCTAATTCATTTATTCATTTTCATAGTATATCTCTGATTTCATATATTCATCAGGTTTTTCTTAATTCAATTAAGCATTCGGTAGGAATTTTTCATATCCATTCAATATCTGTATTATTTTTTCAAGTAAGAGCTTTTAAAATATGCATTTTTTCATAATCATTTTCTCAATATATTCTTTCTGCATCATACTCTAACTTCCATTTGAAATATTCCCATGATGTAGGAGCGTCAATAAGTGGAGTTCAATTAAATCGAGAAGCTTTAGAAAGTAATTCATTAGTTACTCACATTCTTCCCATTCATTGTAATGCTACTAATAATCACGGGTTATTAAATCAAAAAAATTTTGATTTATCTTTTAATTCATTTTGAATTTGTTTTTCAATTGGGTCTGTAAAATCTACATCAAATAGAATTTTTTGAGGATTTTTTACCTCAGGCATTAATTTTTCTAGAGTGTTGAGCTCTTTACCAAATTCCATAAGTTCTTTTAAGCTTTCAAAGTCTCTTCAAAATACCTTTTTTGCATGATATAAAGAGTCTTTTTCAGATAATTCATGAATTCTTTTAAACTTCTCTATGTCAATCATTTCTTCATCAGCCAAAACTATTAGTATAGGTTTTTCTAAATCTGCTAGAGCAACATCTTTGTACTGCAATATATTAAGTCAGTGCTTAATTAGAAAATAAACTCTTCTCTCTTTAGATTCTTTTTTAAAGAAATCTTTTGTTCTCATATATGGACAGGGAAGAATAATAGTGTCAGTATATATTCAACATTTAGATGCAATATTTTCATCATTTGAAGGAAATAAATCTCATCAAAAAACTGCTTTTATTGAATTAGTTTCATCTTCAAGATGAAAATATCATGATTCTAAGACTGATTTCCAAAACTCTTCTAAGGCATTTACAAAATCATCTATTAAATCATTAAGATACTCAATATCTTTTGATTGATATGCTATATAACTAGCTATTTGATGAGGGGTCATTTTTTTATCTAACATTTCTATATAAAAACTAGAAAAATTTGTTTCCATCATTCAAAAATATGTTTCTTGTATTTCTCTCAAAGAAATAGCTTCTTTAGTTTTTTCTTTATAATTTATGAACTCTGCAATTAAAGATAAACTCCTAACTCTCCCATCTATACTTTCTATATCAGGTTCTCAATTTTTATTATATCTGACTCTACTTAAACTTTCTAAAGTTCACTCATCAATACCATTCTTTAGAAAGTTTTTATTTTCTATAAAATCTTTTAGTAATAAAACTCTATTTTGTAATCTTTTTTCATATTCAATTTCTTCTTCAACTTTAGTCATTTTATTAATCTTATCTTTACAAAATAATATTTGTATGAAATTCATTTCAGCCTCCTCTTTTACCTTTCACAAAACCTCTCACACCTTTACATTAAACCATTTGTTACTCTGCATATAACCTGTCTTGTAGTGGGATTTTCTCCCTACACATTCACCCCAAACACATACCCCACCAGTGCCGAAATCCCCATAGCAAGCGTTCCCCAGATGACGATTCGGATGATAGGTTTGGTGATACTCGCTCCTCCCGTTTTTGCAGAAAGTCATCCCAGTAGTACGAGAGAGAGGATAGTCGTGCCGTAGAGAAAATACTCCATCTGAGCTACGGGAGCAAAGAGAGTCACGAGAAGAGGCAAAATTCCCCCAAGGGTAAAGGCAGCTCCTGAAGCAAAAGCTGCTTGGAGAGGATTTGCGTGACTGATCTCGTTGATCCCAAGCTCATCTCGCACATGTGCTGCAAGAGCATCTTTTTGCGTAAATTCTTTTGCGACTTGCAGGGCTGTTTCAGCACTGAGTCCTCGACGTTCATATATTTGAGCAAGTATATGGAGTTCTTCTGCAGGCATTTCTTTGAGCTCTTCGGCTTCACGAGCGATATCTGCGCTTTCGATATCTGTCTGTGAACTCACAGAGACATATTCTCCTGCAGACATAGAGAGGGCTCCAGCAACGAGTCCTGCAACCGTTGCGAGCATGATAGGATCTCTCGTGGTACTCGCTGCTGCGATCCCGATAGCGAGACTTGAAATCGAGATGATTCCATCATTCGCTCCAAGTACAGCAGCTCGAAGCCAATTACTTCGGTGGATAAAGTGGCTCTCGAGATAATTGTCTATGGTAATTTCTTTGTTCATGGTGTTCGTATATTAAAAAATAATTTCTACTCTTCTCGCATCATCTTCCTCTTCTTCAAAACATTTTTCTCCTCTAAGTTTCGTACATATATGAGCTTAAAGCGAGACTTTGCATTTTCTCTCTGTTCGATTTCAAACTTACCCGTAGAAACGATGAGGGGAGTGAGCTTTTCAAATCCGTAGTTTCGGGCATCAAAACTCGGTTGTTTCTTTTGGATAAGCCCTCCGACATCTCCGAGAAATGCCCAACCATATTCGTCAGACAGGTCGTTTATCGTACTTGCAATGAGCCCTATTTCCTTATCTCAGAGTTTATCGATACTCGTAGGAGTTTCTTTCGATGCTTCCGTTTGTTTTTTGAGGATCTCGATATAGATGAATTTATCACAGGCTACGACGAAGGGATTGGGAGTCTTTTTTTCTCCGATTCCGATAACGAGTTTCCCAGCTTCTCGAAGTCGCGTCGCGAGTCTCGTGAAATCACTGTCAGACGAGACGAGACAAAATCCTTGTACACGTTCAGAATAGAGGATATCCATTGCATCGATGATCATCGCGGAGTCGGTAGCATTTTTCCCTGTCGTGTAGCCGTACTGCTGGATCGGAGTGATAGCATTTTCCAGAAGCAGGCTTTTCCATTTCCCAAGTCCTGGTCGCGTCCAGTCTCCATAGATTCGCTTGATGGTTGGATTTCCGTATTTCGTGATTTCCTCAATCATTTCAGCGATAGAGGCAGAAGGGATATTATCCCCATCGATGAGTACTGCGAGATTGAGATTGGTATCCATGGAGTTTTTTGTAAAAATGTATTATTTCTATTATCGTATTTTTTCCTAAGAAATCAATGCTTGGAGGAACTATGTTATTTTCTACGTTCCACAAAAGGTCTCATACTGCGCATCAAAGCCTTTCGGACTCTTCATATATTCAGGAGAAGTATCCTGTTTGTTGTAAGGATTTTTAAGAATGTGCAGAAAGTCATGAAATCCTTGCATATCTCCTGCAACTGCACGGTCCAAGACCTGCTCGACGAGATGATTGCGGGGGATGTAGACGGGATTGTGAGCTGCCATATATTTTTGAGCTTCAAGAAGTCCACCTGTTTGTCTCTCGAGACGTACATGCCAGACTGAAATCCAGTTTTGAAAGCGAGGATGCTCAAAACACGCAGATTCTGGGATATACTGAAATCTTGCGAGATACAAAAATGTATTGGTATAGTCTGCACGTGTCTCTTGCATGGTGGTAAGGAGTTCTCGTACGAGTGGCTCATCGGTAGAGAGTGGAGATGAAATCCCAATTTTTCGACACACCATCGCAAGCCACTTACTGTGCATTTGCTCTCCCATCGTCCCGAGCACTTTTTGTATGGTGGCTTCTTCGATGAAGTCAGAGAGTGTCGAGGCAAAGACCGAGAGATTCCAGAGGATGATATTGGCTTGATTGCCAAAAGCATATCTGCCCTGAGTATCGATCGAACTAAAAACTTGTTGTGGGTGAAAGGTATTTAAAAACGCACAAGGCCCATAATCAAAGGTCTCTCAGCCGATACTCGTATTATCCGTGTTCATCACTCCATGGATAAATCCAACTCGAAGCCACTCCACCACGAGATCTATTTGTACTGCGATGACTTTTTCGAGAAGCCCAAGAGCTGGATTTTTAAGAGTTTGAAGCTCTCTATAGTGCCTCTCTATCGTATAGTCGATGAGAGCCTGCATATCGTCTTTGCTTCCAAACTGTTTGGCACATTCAAAGGTTCCGATACGGATATGCGAGGACATGATACGGGTGAGAATAGCTCCTGCTTGTATCGTTTCGCGATAGACGGGAAGTCCTGTTTCTACGACTGCAAGATTGCGAGAAGTAGGGATGCGCAGATGATACATCGCTTCAGAGATGAGATATTCTCGTAGCATGGATCTTAGAGTCGCACGTCCATCTCCTCCACGAGAAAAGGGAGTTCTTCCACTTCATTTGAGGGCTATATCCCAAAGTTTTCTGGTCTTGTCTTGCCACTCAGTCAAGAGCAGCGCTCGTCCATCTCCGAGCATATTGGGATAGCCAAATTGATGTCCCATATAGGCTTGAGCTAAGGGTTTTGCTCAGTCAAAAATCATATTTCCAGAGAGATATTCTTGCGCATTTTCGGGAGAAATGATTTCTGAAATCCCGAGTTCATCTGCGAGTTCTGTGTTATAAAGTATCGTCTTTGGATTTCGCGAAGTTTCAGGATTTTGCTCAGCAAAAAAGAGGGGAGGGAGAGAAGAATACGTATTTTGAAAGGACATATTTTCTTGAAATTGAGGGAATATAGAGTAGTATAATTTTAATTGCACACAGAGCAAATTCTACGAGTTTAAAATATTTGTATTTTCTCACTTTTCTCCCTATGCTTCGACTTGAATTTCCAAATGAAAGCCACAAAGCGATGTGGGAAGAGATGTTGCAATCTTGGAAAGATTTTCCAGTATCGAGGCAATCTCAGGCTCTGTTTCATTATCCATCTTTTGAAGACTTTTTACAAGACAAAAGAGAGATATTTCGTGGAGCAAAAGAGGGATTTGTTCCTGCAAGTTTCTATTTTTGTATTTCAGAGAATACAATCGTGGGACACATAAGTATCAGACACCATATCGAACATCCAAACCTCAAAGAATACGGAGGTCATATCGGCTATGCTATCGTCCCTTGGCAGCAAAAAAAAGGC
>JAMIGJ010000041.1:0-14126 GCA_035905775.1 Candidatus Altimarinota bacterium | reverse complement strand
TTTACGGTTCCTGTATTACTCAGGCTTGAGATACGTAGGTCTGCGATAGTCTCGTCTCCACTGAGTTTTTGGTAGCCTCCTCCTCCACTAGTGATATCGAGGATTTTGCTTTCTCCCTCTTTAATGGTGAGATTTCATCATCAGATGACGAGTGGATCTACTGGAGCGGTAACCGTGGTTTGGATGGTTGCGGTGTGAACTCCATATCGGTAGAGATAGACTTCCGCGTATCCTGGAGTCATACCTTTTACAATCGTCTTTTCAAGCTTTCGTGTCCCATCTGCAAAGCTTTGAAAATATCGGTAGAGTGAGACATTTACTACACTCGTATTACTTGAAGTGATGTTGTAAGTATCTGCCTCATCATACCACTGAGTCTGACACTCTGCTCCTGCTGGGATGCTACAGCTATATATCTCTGCTGGTTTTGCGATGACTCTGACTTTAAGGATATGGGTAAGATGAACTCAAGAATATCGTCCTTTGACATAGACCGTTGCAGTTCCAAGAGCTTGCCCCTCAACGCGTATCGTATGGCTTCCATACTCCATCGTGATATGTTGTGGATTATCCGTCACAAACTGAAGGGAACCAAAATAGGTATCCAGATGACAGGTTTCTCAGATAAATACCGTACAGTCTATCTCTATCGGAGCAGGAGTAGGGATAACTTCAATTTGAAAGATATCTCTCACAACCCCATTACTTATCATATGAATTTCTGTGTTTCATATTTCATGTCATGTAATATATCTGTCATAAAATGTTGCAATTTGTGGATTGATTTCATTTCTCGTATAATTTGAATAACTATACCCAGTTGATATTTTGTATCATTTTGGAACTTGATACTTTATTATTTGTGGAGCAGATTCAACAATAATTTGTGCTACATCAAAATTGTTCGCGTCTTTAAATGAGAGCGTATAGGTCCCTGCCATATTGAGCTCGAGTCGATAGAAATTGCTATATTTTTCTATACTGCGCATAATATTGTCTCCTGAGGATACAATAGAAGTATATGGTACGTTGGTAGGAAAATATACTTCAATGGTATCTTGCGTAAGTACTTTAAGAGTTTGTACCTGTACTTGCGGTTTTGGTATGACCGTTACTTTATAGGTATGAGTATGTCGTCCGTTCCAGTCTTTTTGATAGATTTCGACGTATCCTCCTTTGAGTCCTATAGCATCGACACTATACCCATTTCTTGAGAGAGATACGATATCTCCTTGAGAAAAAGAAAAGGTGTTTGAAAAATCTATGTCTCATATTTTGATATTTCGCGTTTCAAATACTGAAAGTTCTTTGACTACTGGAGGTTCAGGGATGATAGTCACATCGATGATAGCTCGCAAGAGATTAGAAGTATCTCTCACATGATAAGTGATATTTCCTGCGACTTGCCCTGCAGTAGTGAGACTATTATTTGCATATGATGTATGTGCTTTCCCGGTCGATCCACTTTGCTCTTGAAATGATCCGGCAAAATCAAGGGCAATCGTTGTAGTTTTTAGTTCTTGGGTTTGCACACTGAGTCTTTGAGGTTCAGGGGCTGGATTTACGGTAATATTAAAAATATAACGAAGTCACGAAGCATCGGAAGCTGTGATTTGTGTAGTTCCAGCTTTCATACCTTTTATATACAGCATAGAGCTGGTAACTTGCAGGGATGCAATATCTGGATTTGTGGAAGAATAGGTATAATTTGATGCGTTTTGAAGTGGATAACTATAGGTTTGGTCTACAAAATAAGTCGCATCTACTGATACTGGTTCTTGGATAATATTTACTCGGAGAATATAGTGTAAGATTCAAAAATCATCGAGTATTCTATACGTAATTGTACCTGGTGAAGTCCCTTGGAGTGTGACATATCATGGATATTGGAGAAGTTGTGCATTTCCTGTATTTCCAGAATCTTGAGTATAACGTTTATTTCTGTTTGTTTCAGGAAAATAAACATGTACTGATTTTCACTGTGCAATATTTATGTTATATTCTTGAGGGGTTGGGATAGGCTTTATGGTAATATTATATATATGTGTAATATCTCATCTATATACTCAAGTAATTTTTGTTGTTCCTATCTTTTGTCCATTTATTTGTAAAACTCAGTACGTTTGATCTTTTATATATGTTACATTATCATTTGTTTGAGAAATTTGATAGGTTCCATCTCTTACTAAAATATTACTTGGTCTCGCAAAATATCATATATATATTTGAATATCTTCTACTACAGGTGGAGGTACTATTACAGATACATTTATTTTATATTCAGCGATTCCTGTCCAAGCATCGATTACATATATAACTCCTTGCCCTCATAAATTTCAATATACTCTTCCTCCATATCACTCTTTATTCATATATGCTATAGAACTTGTATCAAAATAGTTCGTACTATAACTAATATTTGATGGGAGAGAGACATAGTGTGTATTTCCTTTTATGAGCTGTATATCAAGAGTATTTTTTATAACAGGTTCTGTAACTGTGATATAAATCGTATGATAGATAACTCCTCATGAAATCAATTGAAAGGTAGCAACTCCAGGTTTCATAGGTCTAAGTTCTATGTATTTACTTCACATATATGGCATTGCTACTCCAGAATTATCAACACTATAGGTATATGCAAGAGTATACATATAAAACCTACAGCTTTGTCCTATTTTTATAGTACATGAAAACGTATTTTGTATACCTATATTTTCTGATTCAATAAGCTCAACACTATTATCAATCACTCCTGGAACAACCTCTCACTCTTGAAGTTCAGTATCAGTTAATTCTATTCCTTCTGGAGTCTCAATCACTCCTCCATCCACGATTTCAGTCGGTATATACTGTGGAATTTCTGTAAAATTTTGAGTAGGATTTTCTGGAATCGGAAGAAACACAGCTTCAGAATCAAGAATCACATTATATGCTGCATTTAGATTATAGATTTCTGGAGTGATAGGAGTAGGTTCTAGTATTTCTGTCTCATCGAGACTATTAATCTCTATCAGTTTTTCTGCTCCATCTATAAAGACCTCTTTTTCAAAAAGAACTGTCCCAGTTCCTGAAAATACCACATCTTGGAGTGTCTCCTGCGGAGTTGGTCAAAGCAGAGAGGTGTCAGATAGATGTTGCAGCAAATTTTCTTGTGCGTCATGCTGGGTACTATTGATTTCAATATTTTCTAGTATAATACTTTCTTGGTGCTGATAGTTTGGGATATATTCGATCTGTGTATTTAAAATGGTTCCAGTTGATGTTTGCTCTGGTTTTTGAGTTTCAAATCTCACTTCTTCCCCTGCCTCCTGAATACTATTTATTTCTACTCCTTTTTCTGCTCCAAAGAGAAATACCTCATGAGTTTGAGGAGTATTTGAAATATTTTCTGACGAAGTCTCGCTCTGGAAGGTATTTTCTAAAAAATTCTCAGGATTATACCTTTCTGATGCAGGAACTTGAATCATTGCTTCATCACTATTGATTTCTATATTTCAAGAAATTTCTTTTCCCTGTGCATCATAGGCATGAACTGGTTTTTCTGTGAGACCTTGTTTTTGAGCTTCTTGAGTTTCAGAGATATCCACTGTTTCAAATCTTCCTTCAGTATCATTTTGGATTTCTGTAATATCTGCGATATCTCCAAATGCAACGATCTGTGCAAGAGTTGATGGATGTGGAACCTCATCAAATATCTTTTTTTCAAAGCTGACTCGTTTCGTGCTTTCTGGGATAACTCATGAAGTATCCAGTATTGCTTCATCTGGTTTTTCCACTTGTGATCCTGAAAGAGATGAAAGTGGAGTTTCTCTTTTTTCTTCAGATGGAGGAGGTGGTGGGAGCGTCTCTGGTTTTGGAAGATTATCTTCTATGACTGAAACCACTGGAGTATAGATTTCTTGCAAGAGAGCTGGTACGAGAACTGCTTGAGCAATATCTTTTCCCCCATCGCTTTGCACACCTTGTGGATATTTTTTGAGGAGTGTTTTTGCTTGTGAGGCAGTTATAGTTGGATTTTGAGCTCGAAGGAGTGACACGAGTCCAACGATATGAGGAGCTGCCATACTCGTTCCTGAAAGCTTTTTATAACTTCCCTTATTTTGAGGATAGGTCGAGTAGATATCTACTCCTGGAGCCGAAACATCGACTTTTGAACCATAGTTTGAAAATACGGCTCGTTTCCCCGTACTATCTACAGCTGCCACAGATATGGCATCACTACATCCTCCAGGAACAAAGGTTGAAGTATCAACATTGCTATTTCCTGCTGCCGCAACGACGATTCCTCCTGCATCAGAGTACGCAGATATCCCTGCACATACAGGATGTCCAACAGGATTTGCGCGTCCACCAAGACTCATATTGAGGATGTCGAGTTTTTGATCTTTTGCGTATTCGAGGGCTCGAAGTACGGCATAACTTGGACAAAATCCACTACTCGTACAGATTTTGAGAGGAGTAATCTCTGCTTTTGGATTGACTCAAAGGATTCATGCACCATTAAGTTTTGCAGCAATCGTCCCGGCTACATGGGTTCCATGTCCTTGGTCATCAGCTGGATCCGCATCATCATTGACGAAGTCATATCATCCCATAACGTTTCCTGCAAGGTCAGGATGTCCTGCATCTACTCAGGTATCAACTACTCATACTCGTACTGATGAAAGCGCTGATCCACTCGCAAAAAAATTATAGCTCTGATACTGTGCTATCCCCCAGGTTGCAGCTATATCTTCTCAGGCAGGAGGAGTTTGCTCTCCGATGAGATAGAGTTCAGGAAGTAAAAACTCTACCGAGATAAATTTCTCTGGAATCGTTCCTAACTCTATTTGCGAGAATATTTCACGACTCATGATACTATCTTTTGGTACCTGAAGTTCAAAATAATTTTTCCCAGCATCTTCATATAGAAACTGAAGTTGTATTTCCTGATCAAAAGTCACAAAAAGTTCTTGGGTTTCAGTTTGTGAGAGTTTGGATCGTATCATCACGGTATAGATATCTGGTTCTCCGGTAAGACTTTCCTGCAAGAGTGTTTCTGCCTCCTGTGATTTTTCCCTATTATTTTGCACTTCTTCAGGAATATTTTCAGAAATATCCTCTCGAGGAGTGACTCCTGAAACAACCTTGAGCATCAAGGTCTTTCGAGCATCTGCAAGCTCCGTTTTGATATCTTTCGTACTTTCTCCTTCTTGGAGTGATTTTTCTACTTCTTCGATATATGCTTGTATTTCTTCTTGTTTCTCTTGAATTTGTTCTTGTAGCTCAACACTTTGTGTTTTTCCTTCGATTTTTTCAAGAGTAGATGTTACAAGTATATCGAGGGATTCTAGAGTTTGCAATGAGCTTTCACGAGTTTCTTCGAGCTGTGTCTCTGCCTGTGCGTATAAAGTTCCAATCTGAAATTGAGATACCAACAGAAACGAGAGCAAGAGAAGCGAAAATATCTTTTTCATAAAAAAACAAGCTAAAAAATAAACCCTCAATCTCCAAAATAGGAAAAAGAGGGCTAAAAAAACAACAATGAAACTCCCGAAGATCAAAAAATATAAAAATACACTGCTTTCATTACGGAAACTTATTTTTTATATTGTAATTTCATCATATCGAGAGTGAAAGACTTGTCAATAAGATTACCTGCAAATCTCCCTGCTATTTTATCTTGCAAATATTTTTCTTTTTCATACTATATACTTTATATACTCTTTGCAGCCCCATCTCCCCTGATAAGGGGAGAATTGTGAGGGGTTGCACCTGAGAAAATTGTGAGGGCTTAATATTTCATAATCTCAAAACCTATGTACCTCTGCTCTGACTGTGGAAATGAATCTCTGATCTGGAAAGGTCAATGCGAATACTGTAAGGCTTGGAATACCCTGAAAGAATTCAAGGAAAGCAAAACTACGGCAAAAGCTGCCAAAAACGGAAATGTGCAGGAACTCGGGTCTTTGCATCAAGAGAGCGATGCTGCAAGTCAAAAACGACTGATCACGGCATCCTGAGAGCTCAATACCGTTTTGGGAGGTGGGATCGTCCAAGGAAGCATCATCCTGCTTTCGGGTGAGCCTGGAATTGGGAAATCAACTCTCACTCTCCAACTTGGCAACTGGGTGCAAGAAAAACTCATCTATATCTCTGCGGAGGAAACTCAGGGACAGATCAGCAGTCGTGCAAAGCGACTGGGGATTTCGGGAAATCATATCGAGATATTAGCTGAGAGTAATCTCGAAAATATCCTCGCGACTTTGCAAAAACATCCGTGCTCGCTCGTGATATTTGACTCGATATCGGTGATGTACTCGGATGCTATAAACGGTACAGCTGGAAGTATCTCGCAGGTACGATATATCACCGAAAAGATAGTCGAGTTTGGTAAATCCACGGGAACAAGCTGTATCATCATCGGACATGTGACGAAGGACGGATCTCTTGCTGGACCAAAAACCCTCGAGCATATGGTCGATACCGTGCTCTATTTTGAGGGAGATACCTATGATAATCTGCGTATTTTGCGCTGTCTCAAAAATCGTTTTGGCTCAAGCTCTGAAATAGGACTCTACAAGATGGAGGAAGTCGGACTCGTGGACATACCAAATCCTGGGTTAGAGTTTATCTCGGATGACTCTGAAGCTCTCGGATCAGCGCTCTCGATCACGATGGAGGGGACGCGTCCACTGATCGTCGAGACTGAGGCTCTCACGACCTATACCAAGTTTGGCTATCCGAAACGCTCGGCTCGTGGGATAGTGGGAAGCAAGCTCGATCTCATCATCGCAGTCTTGGGAAAATACACTCCCGTAAAGCTCGAAAGCTATGATGTGTATTGCAACATCTCTCGGGGACTCTCAATTGGAGAACCTGGACTTGACCTCGCGCTTGCTGCGAGTATCATCTCCTCTAAGATGGGAAAAGCACTTTCGAAAAAAACCGTATTTGTGGGCGAAATCTCTCTCACGGGAAAGATAAAAAAAGTGATGTTTCTCGAGCGACGTATCAAAGAAGCTGAAAAAATGGGATTTGAAACATTGTATATTCCCGAGATAGACCGTGAAACTCTTACTTCCCTCTTACCAAAAAACACAAAACTTACAGTCATACCACTCAAAAATATCTCTGAACTCATCAAAATAGTTTCTTAATATCATGATTTCTATGAAACCCAGTCTTCTCGCTGCCATTCTCCTGCTATTCTCTCTCGTATCATGAGCTCTTGGAGCTCTGTGAATTCTCCTGCTTGCCCCACATTTTGCGATTTCCTCTCCCCTCAATCAAGGTGGAATTGAAAATGAAAAACAAGAAATACGTACGATTCAAGCATCCGACAGAATCAATCTTGTCTCTCTTGAAGGAAGTGTGACACAAACGGTGGCTGATTCAGCACAGAGTATTGTCAGTATCGTGATATCAAAAGATCTCGTGGTATACCGCAGTGATCCTTGGGGATTTTTTCAACAACCAAGCGGTACAGTTCGTAGACAGGTTGGTGGAGGAAGTGGTTTTTTTGTAAAAAAAGACGGGACTATTCTCACCAATAAACATGTGGTCTCTGATCCAAACGCGCAGTATACGGTAATTTTGAGTGATGGGAGTGAGTATCCTGCAAAAGTTTTAGGACTTGATCCAGTCAATGACCTTGCCGTTATAAAAATAGAAGCAACCAAGACGCAAAAAGAATTTATTCCCCTCCCTATCGTCGCAGATACCCAAGAAGTTCATATCGGACAGTTTGTGATTGCGGTCGGAAATGCTCTTGCGGAGTTTCAAAACTCGGTAGCACTCGGAATCGTGAGTGGAAAAGACCGTAGTATCGAGGCCGAGGGAACACAGCTTACGGGACTCCTCCAAACAGACGCAGCGATCAATCCTGGAAATAGTGGAGGACCACTTCTGAATCTCTCAGGATCTGTCGTTGGGATAAATACAGCCATCGCTTCAGGAGGATCTGGAGTTGGATTTGCTTTTTGACTCACTCAAAATCGAGTAGATTACATCCTGAAAAGTCTTGCAGAGCACGGACGTATTAAGCGACCATTTATCGGAATCAATTATATTCCCAACTCTCCAGGAGTTGCAGCTGAGCTTGGTCTGCCGGTCGATACGGGAGTCTATGTTTTTGATGAAGCTGGAAGTATCGTTGCGGGAAGCAGTGCACAAAAAGCTGGAGTAGAACCCGGAGACATCATCCTCAAAGTTGGTGAGAAAGAAGCAAGTGGAGAACTCCTCTTGCATATCATCCAAAACTCTCTTCCTGGAGATATTTTGAAACTTACTCTTCTCAAAAAATCAGGAGAAACCAAAGAAGTTTCCCTCACTCTTGGAGAATACTAATCCCTCTCTATGAACAAAAAATATATCGTACTGCTTATCATATTTCTCTGACTTTTCTTTGTTACTCAGTTTTCAGAAAATTTAGAAAGTTCAGAACTCCGTTTTCAGGAAATTCCGACTGATTTTGTGTATGATGATTGCTCGATGTTTCCCGATGGAAACTACGCAGACTGTTGTAAGAAGCACGATGATGTCTATTTTTTTGGAGGAGATTGGAAAAGTAGACTCGATGCTGATACAGAACTCATGACTTGTGTGATGGAAAAGTGAGGACTCTGATATGATATACTCGGACCTCTCATGTGGATTTGAGTGAGAGTCTGATGAGCTCCGATTTGGCCCACAAGCTACCGTTGGGGCTTTGGAAGAGACAGATACTAAAAAAGAACTTTTAAAAAAGTTCTTTTTTTATATGAATCGTAATACCACTGCAACGATGATTCCAAGCATACTCCCAGCAAACGCTTCGCTGGGAAGATGTCCCAGTGATTCTTTAAATCGTTTTTCTCCGAGCTCTTCGTTAATTGCTTTTGCGTGGAGTCCAGCCTCAAAACGTACATTGATCGCATCATAGATGATAATCACCGTAAACCCCATAACGATTGCAAAGAAATCTGAGTGAATTCCATATTTGAGGGCAAAAGCAGTAGCCAGTGATACCACCACACTTGAATGCACCGAAGGCATTCCCCCACTTCCAAGAGCACGTTCCGCATCCCATTTTCCACTACTGAGTTTCACAATAATTCCTTTAATACACACTGAAAGCACAAAAGCAACTGCTGGCACGAGTATCACAGATTCATAAAAAATATTATCTTGCATGCAGGAAAAAGCTAATAAGATATACTAGATAACATCAAGAATCATATAAGAAACTGACTCTCCTGCTCCATTTCTGAGCTCGAAAGTATCTCCTTTTTTCTTTCCGAGAAGGGCTTTCCCAACTGGAGATTCATTTGAAATCTTTGGTACTTCAGCAAGAATATTTGCCTCTGTCGTACCAACTATTTTATACTGTTCTTTTTCTTTGCTTCCCACTTCTTGGATATGAACGGTCATACCCATATTGATTTTCTTCTCTCATTTTACTGATCCCTCCTCTTGGATGATTTGTACTCGTTTGAGTTGATCCTCAAGTTCAATAATACGAAGCTCCACATGAGCTTGTTCATTTCGAGCTTCTTCATATTCTGAGTTTTCTGAAAGATCTCAGAAACTGATAGCCTCTTTGAGCTTTTCTGCGATTTCTACACGTTTTTCATCTTTTAAAAAACGAAGTTCTTCTTGAAGTTTTTCAAGTCCTTCCTGGGTAAGATAGATTACTGCTTCTGACATAGTTTCAATTATAAGGAAAATAAATCTCTACGGGAGAGTCTGTAAAATTTGCTTGATGCTATTATACATATCTTTTTTCATTTTCAATCCAAAAGTGGCATTTTGTTGTTCGAGCACGATTCGAACCGAGTCATCCGTGAAACGTTCATCGAGATTGATAAAAAATGATGCACTTCAAAAAGAATTCGTTTCATTCAAAGTAAATGGAGTTTCAAACTCCAGTACCTCAAAGATTTTTTTTACTTCACTATAGGTTTTTGTAGGAAATATATACACCGTGAGTTCTGGACTGGTATATTCATAATAAGGGTCTGGATACTGCGAGGTGAGACCAAAAAGACTGGAATGATCGAGTTGTTGTATCAGATTATAGTCTGAAAATAACTCGAGAAATGTTTTTCTATCCGATGTGAGTTCTGGAAGTACTTGCTGTGCTTTCACTTCTTTCTTTTCTGACTGATTATCCAAAAAGGTAAATCCTGTTCCTGTCGTTTGTACACTTTGATTTTTTATAATTCCCTGTGGAGTTACGTCGATAATAGTCATCTTGTTCGTATCATTGACCTCAACGTTTGTATCATAGACAACTTCATCTTGATATTTGAGTTTTTTAAGAAAAAATCGATAATCTTCACTCAAAACATACCCTCATATATTGAGGAGAAGAAGTATCATCAGTCAAAAAAGGATACGTATCAAAATGCTCATAGTCTCTTATTTTACAACTACTTGAGAAAAATCGAGCTCAATCGGAGTGTCTCGTCATAAGAGATTGATATTTACTTTTACCAGTCCCTTATTTTCATTGATATCCGTGATAAGACCTTCATTTCCTTCAAATGGACCTTTCGTAATCACAGCCATATCTCACAGCTTAAACTTCGTTGAAAATGTTTCTTCTTTGCTTTCTATCTTTCCTTTGAGTTGTGCAAGTTCTTCTCCAGATACTGGAACTGGGATATTTCCAGCTCAAAGAAATCCAGTCACATTGGGAGTATTACGCACGATATACCAACTTTCATTGGTTACCACCATTTCTACTAATATATATCCAGGAAGGATATTTTTCTTCTTTTTTACTTTGGTTCCACCAGCTCGTACGGTGATAACATCATGAGTTGGAACAAATACATCTAAAATATATTCTTCGAGTCCAAAACTTTCTCTTCGTTGAAACAGAGATTGTTTTACGTTTTCCTCAGTTCCAGAAATTACCTGTATCACATACCATTGTCCAGTTTTTTCGAGCATATTTTTTGTGTTTTAGAAATATAAATTATATCGTAGTATTGAGCCACAAAATAAATTGTGAAAATACATTACTAAATATAAAAAGATACAGAGAAAAAAATACAATCATTGCAAGTACGAGGAAGAAATAGTGAGTCGTTTCCTTTCTTGTCGGCCATACTACATGTTGTAGTTCTCTGTAAGAATCTTTCAAGAATTGAAGCATATGTGTAAAATTATAATTTAAAAAAGCATTACAAATATATCTTTGTACTGCTTGTCAACGTCAAGTATAGGGATTTTTAAAATAAGTCAAAGAAATTTTGACCCCCGACATCATTTCTGATACAATACTCTTACTATGTCATTATTCTTTTGTTATGTGGGTTTGGATTTGAATCGTGCTCTGAATATTTCTCATACTCATACTAGTGTGTCTTTTTTTCTGGTTTTCTTTTCTTGACTCAAAGATCATTCGATGAGAAAGAAAAATCATACAGCATTTTTCTTCACGAAATGATATGGTGTGTGCCTTATATGAGATACTCAAAGGTGAAGTCTGAAGACATGAAGAGATTTTTAAAGAAATACTTGAGCTACGAAAAAAGGAATTTTCGCTTCTCACCATCAGTCATAATATCGAGGGATATATGAAACTCCAAAGTGAGATGCATCATGAAATAAACTTTATATTTCAGGTAGCAAATAAAAATCCGAAACTCCTGAAAGATAAAAAATTTCTCTACATTCGAGAACAAGTACTTCACAAAAGTTCAGAAATAAAAAAGATATTAGAAACTTATAACGCTATCATTCGAAAATATAACTCTCATATTACTCTCAAGAATGTGAGCGGAATTGGGGTATTTCTCCCATTTTCAAAAAAGCAAACCATATAAAAAGCATCTCTTTTGAGATGCTTTTTATATGGTTTGGAAATTATTTTACAAAAATCATTCCTCCTGCTTTTCCAAGATATCCATCATTTGCAGCTCCACCAGTAATACCAGTTGCAGTGAGTGTATGTGGAGAGAAGCTCAGTGAAACATTCGTTGTATCAATAGTTTTATAGTTATCTATAGATCTTCCAGTTGTATAACTCGCAAACATTCATTTTGTATACAGCAGACCACTTGTTCCTAGACTATAAAGAGTATCAAGATTTGAAACACTTCCTGTAGCAGTAGCAAGAGCAAGTGTACCTGTTACTCCACTTTTTGAACGAGCTACGAGAGTCCATCCTCCCCCTGCTTCTTCCATATTACAATATGCTTTCTTTTCTGTAGTTCCACTTGGTTGTATATCATAGATTCCATTGGTACTTCCTCCTCCTGTTTCTTTAATTCTCTTACAACTTCCGTTTGGAATCATCTCTTTCAAAAGTGTTCCCGTACCAGTTATTTGTGTATCATCTGAAACATACGCGATATAACTTCCGGTTGTCGTAACAATATCAAGACTAGTAGTGACAAGATCTTCTACTGGAGTATTTTTAGTAGCATCTGCATTTGAAAGCAAAACTCCAAGTTTTTTCCCATACACTTTCGGAAATCTATCGGTATAATCAAGTGCATATGCAGAATTTATAAATGCTGACGTTGATGGTTCCTCCAAAAAAGTAAGGATTTGCATAGATTTTCTATCTTTACTCAAAAAGTAGGTAAAATAATTCTTATCTTTTGGATCTTCTCCTCCGTTACTATAATCAATTGCTTCAAGTACATCAACTCATACTTTTCCTTGATATCAAATAATATTACTTGCTCATGAAGCTGTAATATCTATCTTATTATCAGGAAGTGGAAGACTCTTCGTAGCGGAGTATACCTGCATACTATCTGTAATTTTTACCATTTGAGAAATACGGTTACTATCTCTGGCTCCTGTAAGATAGTTACTATAGCTCACAAATCCAATGGTAGAGAGTATTCCAACTATAGTGATAACCACTATGAGCTCAACGAGGGTAAAAGCTGATTTTTTGCTTTGAAACATAAAAAATACGTTATAGATAATGTTCTATTTATAACGTATTTCTCTGATTTTCAAAACAATATGTCTTGACGAATAATTTTAGATAATTCTATCTCTAAAATTGAAACTTTTTTTGTTTCATCGCATAGATTCATCCAGCAAGCAAGAGCGCAACCATAAGCAAAATCCACTCTGTGGGTCCTGTTTGAGGAAGCTTCGTATTTTCCTGTGCTGTTTGAACCACAGATCCAGACATATTTGCAGATGAGATGGTAACACCCGCATTATTTGCTGTGAGTTTTGTAGTATCTGCAATATCTGCTTTCGTGATAGTTTCTTCTGGAGCTGCATTGAGGCCTGGAGTAACATCATCTGATACCGGGATTTTTTCTTCTTCCTGAGGAGATGGAGTATCAACCTTTGAAGTGAAATCCTGAGGAGTCGTGAAGTTGAGAAATGCATTAATTCCTGCTTCAATTGTTTTTCCAGCTGTATCTTGGATATCAAGAACGGTTAATTTATATTTTGTATTTTCTTTGAGAGAATCAGAAAGGATTGCAATCACATTCTTACTATTGGTAGAATCGACTTCTGCAATATCTATTTCAATCTCTTTTCCCGTTGCAAGCTCCTCTACTCGAAAATCAAGCGGTGCTCCAGAATCTGAATTTATCTCAAGGGAGAATAAAAACTCCAGAGTCGTTGCATCTTTTATCGATACTTCCATGATACGAAGTGCATCTGCTACATTTTTTTGTCCTACTTTAAGAGTGCTATATTCTATTTCTTGTGAAAATTCTGACTCATTTCCAAAAGCATCTACCGAAGTCAGCGCGATATAATATTTTGTTTCTGGATTGAGTGAATCAAGTATAAACGTACTCTCTTCGATAAGATCAACCCCTTCTTTTTCATATTTTCCTCCTGAAGCCGTCTTTGTCCCATAATAGATATAGTATCAGATCGCATCACTTGCGTCATCCCAATCAAGAGTAATACTCGTATCACTCACATCTTTCACTGAAAGATTTTCTGGAGCTTCCGCAGCAAAAGCAAATGCAGGGAGAAAAAATGTCACGATAGCAGCTACAATAATTTTCATATGCTGTTTTTTAAGAAGTATTTTCTTGTAATGTATGATTTTTTCATACTATATAGCTATAGTATAATATTTTTGTTTATTTTACAACAATTTATGCAAAAAAAATCTCTCTACGCATTTACCTTAGTAGAAATCGTTGTGGTGGTAAGCC
>JAMIGJ010000040.1:0-21685 GCA_035905775.1 Candidatus Altimarinota bacterium | reverse complement strand
AGCGAGAGATGATTTTTGAAAGCGAGGATTTGTTTCTTGATGCGCAAGACACGAGTATCCTTTCGAGCTATAAAAAACTCAGCTTGTATGAAAAAATTGGAGAATCAATTCAATCAAAACGAGAGTATCTCGAACAACAAAATGAGAAAATCAGTAGGCGAGTAGATTCTCTTGAATCCTCTATTGCAGAGCTTGAGAGAGAAATACAAGAAATAACAGACAAAGTAAATAGTATCAATCAGCAAATTATTACCCTCAAGCAGGAGATAGAGGTAAATAAAAAAACCATAGAACTTCTAAAAAACAAAATCGAAGAAAATACACAAATACTGTTAGAATATCTCGTATATCTCTATAAAAAATGAGAGTCATTGAGTACAGATCAGGATATAGACGCTCTTAAATCTATTCTCCTTTCAGGAGAAGATATTGATGTACTTCTCAATGATATGTATTTCAAGAGTATTATTCAGGTTACGGGGCAACAGCTCTTACAAAACCATAAAAAATTTGTTGGTGAGCTCTATATTAAAAAAGTGGAACTTGAAAGATCAGAAACAGACTTAAAAGATCTTCGTAAAGCAAGTATCTTAGAAAAAAGCATTTTAGATGAAAAAAAAGCTTCCAAACAAAGAATTCTTGATGTAACAAAATGACAAGAAGAACTCTATCAAAAGTATGTTTCAGAAAAAGTAGAGGCTGAGAAAGACATAAAAGTAAAAGAACTTCGTGAAAAAATACAACTCAATAATACGAAAAAACAGCTCCTTGAGAAATATAACTGTCAATTTATAGATATTACACAAGCGGATGCAGAAATAGATTTACTTTCTTCTGAATGTTTGTGAATCAATAAAATAATATATGCAGAATCACGTATTAGCGGAGTGAATCCTGGAAATAATCCACTTGATTGGCCAGTATCACCTATTTTGGGAATAAGTGCCTATTTCCGTGATGCAGAGTATAGAGAGCAACTCGGAACCGATCACGATGCAATAGATATTATTACTCCTCAGGAAACAGAAATTAAAGCTCCGATGGATGGGTATGTGATTTATATACAACCACCTATAAATACAGGCTATGCCTATGTTGCTTTAAAGCATTCTGACGGACTGGTTACTCTTTATGGGCATGTAAGCAAAGTTGATGTAGGACTCTATGACTTCGTAAAACGATGACAAGTATTTGCGCTTTCTGGGGGAGAATATGGAACACAGTGAGCTTGAATCCTCACTACTGGTCCGCACTTGCATTTTGTAGTCTATGAGGATGAACAATATGCTGATCCACTCGAGTTTCTCGATCTTTCCTATGTTCCATTTCAAAGTCTTCCAGAAAAATACGAGTATAAATATAAATCAGACTTTAAATCTCGAAAAGGCTTTGAATATCAAGAAAGTAAAAAAACACAAAGTTCAGGATCATTTCGAATCCTTGGGGATACAGAAATCGAAAGACAAAAATACCTCTTAGGAACCTATGCAGTTGGGTCATTTCGAGAATGGGATATATGGGTAGAAGAAGCAGTTGCAGGAGGAATAGACCCTACCTTTATGATGTGTGTTGGGCTTGCGGAAACTTCTCTTGGAAAACATCTCAAAAGTGCCTATAATATCGGAAATGTTTGAAATAATGATAGGGGAGATACGAGAGATTTTCCAAATGCGAGAGCATGAGTTGCAGCGATGACGGCCACGTTTAATAATCGCTATCTTTGAAAATATACAACGATAGATCAACTCAGTCGTTATGGAAATAAAACTGGTTCAATTTATGCAAGCAGTGAATTTAATTGGCATAATAATATCACGAAATGTATGAGTCATGTGAAAGGGGAGTATATTCCAGATAATCAACCATTTCGTTTAAATTCTATTGTTGACTAGTGAGTTATAAAAAATACTTCTGAGACATTCAGAAGTATTTTTTTATGCTCCTATGCAGAGAGAAAATATTCAGAGAAATCTCCTGAGAAGAGTATATCTCTTTTTCATAAGTATGTATGAGAATCACTGAGAAAAAGTTTTTAACAGAGTATTTTTCTTGCTATTCTGCAAGTGAAAAGAGGTTTTTATTCAGGTGTAAAAGTATAAAATATGCTTATTTTTATAGAAAAAAACATTGCATTTTTATAGTTAATAATATACTATTTTTATAGATTGTTTTTATTTCTATTAAGCCATCTTTAAATATGTTAGATTTTAACAAAATTGTAAAAATATTGTGAAAGAAGTGATGAAAAGTGATGTTTAAATCTGATATCTATGAACTCATAGATCCAGAACTCAAACCAGAATATCAATCAAGAGTGGATAAAACGATTTATAAGCTTCGATCAGAATGACTTATCGTATCTCTCAAATCTGGAGTCTATATCATCCCAGATGCAGAAGATACAAAGCTCAATGAAGTTGATCTTTTGGAAAAGTACTATCTCTCTTTGCTCAAAAAATACATTACGCAAGAAGTTTGAAATCAGTACTATATATCAGGAAAAAAATCATTGGAGTTTCATATGAAAGACTTTTCGCTTCCAAAACGAATTACGGTCATAACGAGAAATCTTCAAAAAAAGATACAAGTGTGAGACTATGAGATATATTTTCGTACGATTACCGGAGGAAGAGAAAAACAGGGGAAAAGTCTCTTCTCATTTTTATTTCAGTATCATAAAACGATAGATATATCAGGGATTGAATTCAAGGTATCGTGACTCGAGCTTGCGATACTCGAAAGTGCAATTATTGAGGACGGAGAACAAGGAGTATCGATAGATCTGCTTTCACGAGTACTCAAAAAGTATCATCATGTGCTCAAACATGATATCTTTCGAGAAATTGGAAAATATAAGTACAATATGTCCTATAATCGACTCAAGGAGCTCTCACGTCATATTGCTCCAGAACTCTATGAACTTTTTCTCGATATCATTAAAAAAAATGGAGGATGTTTTGTTGGGGAAGGTCTTCGAAATATGTAAAATAATAAAAGGTCTTGAATATATTCAAGACCTTTTAGGATGCTACGAGTTATGCAAGTGAATCACGTTTCATATAGAAAAATCAAGCTGAGAGAAGCAGAGCAAGAAAAGCAAAGAGGATATAGAGTTCAGGTCCTGTTTTTACTTTCGTCATATCTGAGAGATTTCCTTGTACGATTTCACCAGAAGCAGTTTTTCCGACAGCCTTAATCGCAAAATCATCATATTTTATTTCATCTCCCACAATATCGATTTCAAATCTCGGTTCAGTGACATTTGCAACCAGCTCGATTTGTGTATCTGAAATCTTTTTATAGACATTATAACTTTGAGCATCAGTAAGGGCTTTCCAAGTAATAACAGACTTTGTTTTGAGTTCTGTAACTTCAATTCCAGTGATAGTAAGATCAAGTTCTTCGAGTACTGGAGCAGCTTGAAGAGGAATAGTTTCTATAATCTTTCCTGTTGCAGTAGTGGCAGCAGTGAGAGCTGGAGTAACGATGAGTACTGCAGCATTGCTTTCACGGGTTTCCAAAGCAAATTCATCTTTCATAATGACATTTACTCCATATTTTCATGGTTCTTTCGGAGCGAGTCACTTTCCAGTATAGATTCCATCCTTTTCTTCTTTGAGAGTAAAGATAACATCATTTATAATAGCTTGTACTTCTCGAAGTCCGATATTTGAAATGACTTCGATACTGATAGGAGCTTCAGATTCGACTTCACCTTCTGGAGTGATAGAAATACTTTTAAATTCAGGAGCTGTGGAATTAATTTTTACGTTAATTTTGCTGGATTCTCATACTACTTCATCTTCTGCATCGAGTACTTGAGCAACTAGAGTGTTTTCTCCATTTTGGAGATTATTTACTTCTATTTCAAACACTCCTTCCGCATTACTGGTTCCTGGAATTTTTTGTGTTTCGTTGTGTACTATTACTACTTGATAATTTTTCTGTGTTTTCCCTGATACTTTGATACTATTTGTTCCGAGAGTGACTCCATTTTCAGGAGAAAGGATTTCTATCTCAATATTTTTTTTGTCATCAGATTCACTGATAGTGATTTCAGCAATTCAAAGTGCATTGTTATCATCCATATCATATACGTGCACATTTTGCAGACCTGCTTTGGTAAATTGAACCGCATTTTCAAATTTTACCATCCCTTCATTTGCTTTCGTAAATTGGTAGGTAGATTCAGAAAGATCATTTGGAAATTCAGCGTCATCATCACTTTGTGAGAATACCAGAATTTCTCCCGTATAGTCTTTCACAGGATTTCCGTCTTTATCTATTGCGATAATCGTGAGATCAACTGCTTCTCCAACTTTTGCTGATTCTTTTTCTAAAACGACTTCAAATCAGTCGAGATCAGCTGCATACGTCGCAGAAAAACATACAAGTCCCAAGAAAAATAAGAAAAAAAGAATGTATCGTTTCATAGTACAGTGAGTGTTAAAAACAAGGGACTTTTGTTAAAAAGTCTAAAACGATGCCTATAATACTCGCAAAAGAGGGGAATCTCAACAAAAAAATCAAAACTCGCTTTACTTTTAATGTATTTGTATTTTATATATAAATTTTATTTCCTTCTAAATCTTCATCTTCGATACAGGTTACGACGCACTGTCTCTCTCCAATATGCTCCCAAAGCATGTCTCGATGATCACTATCAAGCTCACTTAAGAGATCATCAAGGAGAAAAAGAATATCCTTTGAGTGAGAAACATCCGCAAGAAAGCTACTTTCTATAAATTTTAGTCCCAGTAGTAAACTCTTAATCTCTCAACGAGAAGCATAGTGTATGATCTCTACTCCATCAAGCAGGAGAGTAAAATCATCAAGATGCGGTCAACGTAGGGTTTTTCGCAAGAGTATTTCTTTGGAACGTTCCTGGAGGAGAGCCGATGCAAAATCATCCTGCATCTTTTCCAGTGGTATTTTTGAGATATACTGAAAGCTGATATTTTCTACTTTTCAAAATAGGTATTTCTTTAAATTTGAGCTTTCTTTTTGAAAAAAATCTCGAATTTTTTGACGGTATCAGACTATTTGTAAAGTTGCTTCGATAAAACATCTGTCCCAAAAATCGAGTTCTGCGTGAGATGATTTTCCCTCAGATATATTTTTGAGGACTTTATTTCGAGATATGAGGATTTTTTTGTAGTTTTGCAGTATTTTTTGGTACTCAGGATATGCCTGACACAAAGCAGTATCGAGAAAATTTCTCCTCTCACTTGGTCCAAGATACATGAGATTCATTCCAAGTGGATGAAATGCAACTACATGCGGATATCACGCTGAAAATTTTGCTTTGGTAGTTGATGTGCCATTACACAGATAGCGTCGTTTCATACCATCTATTTCATAGGAAATACTCTGTTTTCCTCAATCCAGCTCATATCCTAAAAAAAATACATCACTGCCTTGTGCAACGAGGTACTGCATCTGAGACTCAACCATCGGAGCCACAGGAAGACTCAAAGCTTCTAAAATATTACTTTTTCCATGTCCATTTTTTCAGATAATGATGTTTTTTCACGCACAAAAAGAAATTTCTCGTGATGAGAAATTTCGAAACTGTTTGAGAGAAAGCGAGTGTATCACGATATCTATTTCATTATATTAGGAAGCACGATTTGATCTGCTATCACACTTTGTGCAGAGCATGCTAAAAGAGATTTTGCACTGATGTGAGAATTTTCTCGTACATCTTCTCTCAAATATGCTTGAGTTTCCCCGACCGATATGGTAGGCTTCACTCCGCTTGTATCTACCTCATCTAAAAGCTTCATATAGTCTAAAATATCAGAAATATTTCCCAGAAGTTTCGGATTTTCTGCTGGGATTTTTGAAAGTCCTCGAGCTATCTTTTGTAACTGCTCTTGCGATATACTCATTTTTTCATATATTAGAAAGGTAAGTTTACAAGTACTATATTTCCAAAGCTTTAAAAATCAAGTATGTCACTCAAAAATACATTTCAAGACGTGATGCAGGATAAAAAAAAGATGATAGATGTCTTGTATATTTCATCAAAAACGATGTTTCTCATCTTAGCATTTTTATTTTTTTCGCTGTACTTTAGTATTTCGACCCGATTTTATGATGCATGGAGTATAGTGTTTTTTCTTCCGGTGTATGTGTGTTTTATCCTGAGTTTTTGTCAGTATCTCTCCCTTTTTTTCTGGAAATATTTTTATAAAAAGCTTCCAAATTTTGTCCTCATCATCGTTTCTATACTTTGTGTATTACTTGCTTTGGTATTTTTACTTCCTCTTTTTTAAACTATGAAATATCTCGTACTTTTGTGTACTGCATTTTTTCTGGGTGGATGTTTTGGATTGTTCTCCAGTGAGGAAAGGAGCTCTTCTGAATCTACCCTTGTAAAACAAGAAAAAGAAGGTTTTTCTCTTTCTGTCCCAAATACTTGGAAAAATATCCCTCTTGAAGATGTCCCAGTTCCAAAAACGGGAGAAGTCGTATATGCGGTGGCTTCTACTGAACCAAGACAGGGCTATCTCAATAATATCGTGATTATCAAAGCTGAAAATACACTCGTTGAGTCGTCTCAAGCACTGATGAAAAGTAGTGCTCAGATTCTCGATACGAGCTTACAAAGTTTTGCCGTGAAAAAAGAAGAAGATTTTCTTTTTGCTGATGGAGAGGCTTCGATTCTTTTAACATTTCTTTGAAAATATAATAGCCAAACCCCAGAAGTGACTTATCTCCAAACTGCAAGATCTTGTGGAAAAGTGAGTTATTTTCTCACTCTCTCTCTTGCAGAGCAACTCGAGGATTACAGCAGGTATGCTGAGCTTTTCAAAACATTTGAGTGTGAGTTAGTCAAGGAGTAGAACTCCCCCACAATTCTCCCAGCCCAAACCCCTCACAATTCTCCCTTTATCAGGGGAGATGAGACGCAAGGAGTGACAAAAATCGCAAAAAATCTTGCTAAAAAAACACCTTTTTATATAATCTCTCACGCAAGCGAAATGGTGCCATGGCAGAGCGGTCATGCAGAAGCCTGCAAAGCTTTGTAGCCCGGTTCGACTCCGGGTGGTACCTCCAAAAATATCTTGTAAAAAATCCCTTCAGAAATTTCTGAAGGGATTTTTTCTTTTTAGATATTGAGTTCAAATCTCCAAGTCATCGGCATCAAGGTAATATTTATTGGATGCTGAATTCGGGCTTCTTCTTTCCATACTCAAATATTATATCTCAAATTGAGTATCAGTTCCTCTTCATCGGTTAAAAACTTTGGGGATACCTGCAAAAATACCTCTATGGGAGCAGCATTGAGAGTGAAGTCTGTTGCGCGCACGTAGGTCGGAGTGTGTTCCTCAATCTTACAGGTTTCACTCACCACTTTCTCAATTCCTCGAGCGTAGCGCTCGATCTGGTCCACAGAGATCATAGATTTATTGTAGTCGATGTAGAGGAGCATAGTATACAAGTAAAAAAATAATATATTTTGATTATAAAGATTTTTGAGAAAGAGGGAAAAAATTTTATATATATAATTTTTTCGTATTATAAGGAATAATATCAAAAAAATACTCATGAAAAATATTTACAACGAAATCTGAATTTCTCTGGTTTTATGAGAAGGAAACTGGCTTGGCTGTTCTCATGAAATTGAGGATGAAAATTGAGAAGTACGAAAATTTTGACTTAAAAAAGTAAAGATTTCTGAAATCAGCGATATGTATTTTCGAATATGGATATATAAAAGAGTGTTTATTCTTTCGAGAAAGGATGGCTTCAAAATACAAAAAAAGAAAAAAAATGCTTTGAAAATTATTTTTTGATGGTCAGTAGAACAATTATAAAACTCTTCTTTCAAAATTTTTCTTTCTCGCTATACTTTCCTCAAACTATTACAAACATATATATTTATGAAAAAACCGATCCGTATCTTGTGAAAGTTTCAGTGTAAAAAGGGAGATTTTGGATTTTTGATTCCAGATAATCGAGCAGAGTGGGGAGGGGATTTTTTTGTACATCAAAAAAACTTCTTTGGTGCAGTGGATGGACAGCGAGTTGCGGGAGAACTCCTGGAACGAGTGAGTGGACGAAAACCTGAAGTGAAGATAATCGAACTTTTTGGAAGCAAAAAGCAGGAAGAGGATAAAAAACATATCGCAAAAATCGTGGAGGGAGTGTTTAGCGGAGGATCGGGAGATTTTGGATTTGTCGATGTTCCTGGTCGAGAAGAAGGATATTTTTGTCATAAAAATAAAACCAACGGAGCCAAAGATGGAGATAAAGTCCGTGCTGAAATCAAAAAATATAACGGAAAAGACGAGGCAGTGGTAATAGAAGTGCTTGAAGCTGTGAATCTCGGGCAAGTAACAGGAGTCTATAGCGATATGGATGGATTTGGATTTGTGAAGCCAAGTGATGGGAGTGAAGATATCTTTATCGCAGGTTCACGAAAGGCTGAGGCAGAGACTGGAGATACGGTTGAAGTGAGGATTATCAAGATGTGAGGACGCAGAAGGGAAGGGGTGGTGGAAAAGATTATAGAAAAAAACTCGTAAGAGTTTTTTTTTGAGTTTTATCTCAAATTAGGGTAAAATCGTATTGAATATCTATAAAATATAGCATTATGACTTATAAAAATAAATATCCATATTACAGGAAAAATTCTTACAAAAAGAATTATATTTCGAAAAGTGAACAAGAGGCTCAGGCAGTTGCTGGAGTAATAGTACTATGTCTTTTTGGAATATATGCTTTTTATTTAAAATACATGAAAGAGCATTTAGAAATCATTAATTATTCTGTAAAGATTACATTTTATATTGTTCTAGTATTAGCTATCATATATATTGCATACCAAATTTATAAATATTTACAATTCAGAAAAAAAGAAAAACAAAGGATAGAAAATATTCCTCTTTTTTTGAGAGAATTAGAGGCAAAAATAAAAACATTCGTACCTTCACAATATTATAAAGAAGAAAAACTATATCAGGTTGAACTAGTATGATTTCTTAAAAATAATTATCCAAACTCTAAAATTGAACAATCAGTTAATTATAAACGTCCAGATATTTGTATTGATAAAATTGCAATAGAAATAAAATGACCAACCAATATGTCAGCACTCAAGACTATTCCAGATAAGATTAATGGCTATTTAACAGACTGGAATTATCTCTTTATAGTTTTATTTAATATAGAAATACATCCAAATCCAAATGAAAATATGAGAATATATTATGAAAAAAAGCAGGAAATAGTTGATAATATTTTAGAATCTAAAAAAGATAAAGTATTTTTTATCGAGATAAATAGTAATAAGTAAAAAGCTCTTACTCTATCATCTTCCCAACATAATAATCCACCGGTGCAAAATCATCGGTGAGAACTTTGGTATCTTCGGGGATATCAAGATATCTGCGTTTACTCAGAAAAGAAGCATATTCTCTCAAATCGGTTTCAAAATTAAGGCTTTCAGGATTTTTCGCTGCGACGAGCATGATATTTTGGATGAAATCATCTTCTTGCGAGTATACGGGGATGACAAATACTTCGGGAAATACTTCCTTATACGTTTTATATTCCGCTTCCAAAAAACTGGCTTTTTCTCAGGATAAAGTTCAGATAACGTTGAGGATTACTATTCCGTTTTCAGTGAGCATATCATATTTTTTTTGTGCAACTTCACGAGTTGTGAGCTGGTAGGGAACCGAAAAATATGAACCAAAAGTATCTCCTAAAATCGCGTCATATTTTTTTTTCGATGTATTGAGAAAAACGCGCGCATCTTGATGATGGATCGTGAGTCTCGGGTCTTCTACGAGACGAAAATGTTTGCGTGCGAGCTGCGTAATATCTGCATCGATTTCTACCACGTCAAGTGTCTTTTCGGGATATGTGTCTAGAAAACTTTTTGGATAACTATAAGCTGCTCCTCCAAAGAGAACGATATTTTTTGACTCAGGAAGCAAAATATCATGGAGATGATAGTATCTCGTGTAGTCATACACGAGTTCATTATTTTCGAGGTACATCCCCGCATGCGTGATATTATCGATTTGCAGATCACGAACATTTTTCGTGTTTCTCGGGTCTCTCCTTTCTGATATCGTGATATGTGAGTAAGGGGTATCATAGCTATACTGCCCAAGTCGTTCTGCCTGAACTTTGTAGTTGAGGATAAACGTATAAAATATCGCAATCATACACAAAAGTATCCCTTGAACGAGACGATGTCACTGACGATATACCAAGAGAGAAAGTAAAACACAAGTCGTAGCAATACAGAGAAGTAAGAGATTTACTCCAAAAAATGGAATGAGAAAAAATCATGCTCCAAGGGTTCCCATAATACTTCCAAAAGTTCCGATACTTCCGATTTTTCCCACTACATGACCTCCAATCTCGAGACGAGTCATGCGTATTTTTGTCACAATCGGGGAGAGCATCCCAAGCAGAAAACTGGTAGGACTAAAGAGCAGCAGTGCAAGGATGATAGACGAAATACGTATATCAGAAATATTGGCACTCACAAAAAATAATACCATATCTTTCACGGCAAGCAGAATGAGAATTGTTGCTGCACTCGCGAGAAATATCTTTGAGATATCTTCGTAGGTCGCGCGCTTATCAGAAAGAACTCCTCAGACATAATGCCCTAAACTGAGCGCTCCGAGGATGAGCGCGATGAGACTCGTCCACACAAAGAGTGAGGTTCCAATATATGGACCAACCACACGCGATCCAAGTATCTCAAAAATCATCACCAAAGCACCAGAAGCAAATGCTACCAGTTCAGGACGAATATCTATTTTTTGCATGCTATTTTTTCTTAAAAAATTCTGTTCGCAAGACCATTTTTCCAGATTCAATAAGTTCTGCATCATCGGTGAGACGTATGTTGGAAAACACATCTCCGCGCTTGATATCCGGAGCTCATTTTACTTTGAGATCTTTCGTTGCGATCACAGAATCTCCGTTTTGGAGTATATTTCCGTTACAATCTTTAACCACGAGAACTTCATCATCTTGCTCATCGAGCCAAGAAGTATTTTTATTTTTTGCCATAATTGTGTTTTTTAATAGTACCCCTTACTCTAACCTTTTTCCCTTATCAAGGGAGAGGATGTAGGTGAGAGTTATTTAGAACATATCAAAAAACTCCGTTTTTCAAAATTTTTCTTGACTTTGTTTTTGTAAAATATATACTCAAAGTATATTTTGTATTTATATACTAACTTTCATACTATGCTTACCGAAAAACAACAGCATGTGCTCGATATCATCACTGATTTTACCAGTCGTTATGGAAAATCTCCAACGATAGAAGAACTCAAAAATCTCCTCCACCAAAAATCAAAACGAGGAGTAACACAATATCTTGAAGTGCTGGAAAAGCGAGGATTCATCACTCGTGGGGAAGGGTATCGTGGGATTCGTCTTGGAAATAGCATTGGGATGCAAACCACGATGAATATCCCAATTCTCGGATATGCAAATGCGTGAACTCCACTTGCGGTCGCGCATGCCAATGACTATGGAACCCTTCCAATTTCTAAGACCCTTATTAAAGGAGATGCAGAGAATTACTTCGTTCTTCGAGTTTCTGGAACGAGTATGAACCAATCTCAAGTCCAAGGAAAGACGATTGATAATGGAAGCTATGTCCTTATTAAAAAAGATGAGACACAGCTCAATGAAAGAGATCCATTTCTCTTTGTGGTAAATGGAGGGGCAACCCTGAAACATTTTAAAAAACAAGGGGATAATGTCTATCTTCTGCCAAAATCATCGGACGAACATCATACTCCGATTGTCCTTTCTGAGTCTGATGAAGTCTATCCAAATGGAAAGGTGGTTGATGTATTTCATTTTTAAGAAAGAAAGTAGGGAACGAATATTTTCGTTCCTTGCATAAAAAGATTACGGAATGTTTTAAATGTTTTACATTCAAATTCAGGAATGAAAATATTCATTCCCTACGGTGACAAAACTTGGTTTTCGAAACATCTTGCATATACTTTGCAAGATGTTTTTAAATTTTTCGTTTTTTTTATGCAAAAAATATTCTTTGGTTTTCTGATTTTTTTCCTATTGTTTCCAAAAGCTTTCGCATTTACAGATATAGAAAACTCTTTTCATAAAGCCGCGATACAAGAGCTTGAAAATCAAAAACTCGTGAGTGGATACGAGGACTCGAGTTTCAAGCCTCGAAATACTATCACTCGGGAAGAGATGTTGAAGCTCATTTTTCAGCTTTCGGGAAGAGAAATAGACGAAACACAAAGATGATGTTTTGCTGATGTGAGCTCTGATATGTGGTCAGAAAAATATATCTGTTCAGGAAATAGTCTTGGAATCGTGAAAGGATTTGAAGATGGAACATTTCAACCTTTTGAAACAGTAACATTCTTAGAAGCACTTGCCTTCTCAGCACGAGCTTTTGAACTCGATATCCCAGACTTGCAGTCAGCAGAGTGGTTTGAGAAATATCGTGATTTTATGGATGAAAACAATATTTTCCCAAAACACGCATATACTAAAAATACTTTCATCAACCGCGGTCAAGCAGCAGAACTCCTGCTCGCACTCAAAAAATATAGTGAAGAGAAAACTCTCTCTCAAGACTCAATTGGATGTAGTCTCACAAGTACTCCAAATGACTCTGGAACTCTCGAAATTGCAGGAAAAACAAGAAAATATATTTATTCTCTGCCAGATGGATACGCTCCAGGAAAGAGTTATCCACTCGTGTTTGGAATCCACGGTCGAACCAATAGTAATGCGATGGTGCAAGACTATATGAAGCTCGAACGATACCCCGAGTGAGCGATAGTCGTATATCCTGCAGGACTAGGAAACGGTCCATTTAGTTGGGCAGAGTCTGAAAATATCGACTATTTTGATGCCCTTGTTACAAAAATCACAGAAAATTATTGTGTGAAACGAGATGAAATTTTTGTTGTAGGACATTCACTCGGAGGATATATGACCTACAAACTTGGCTGTCTTCGAGGAGATACCATACGAGCGATCTCCGTAGTTGGAGGAGCGAGCTACGCAGGAAAGTGTGAGTATCCAGTTGCAACACAGATTCTCCATCGACCAGATGATCACCTCGTATCCTATAATCAAGGAGAGCAGATGCTTCGACAGTTTCAACAAGTGAATCTCTGTTCCGACCAGCAAACACGTTCCGAAAATTATGGAGGTATTTCCCAAACACAGTACAGCTGTTCTTGGGAAAATCCTGTCGTATTTGGAAGTAGTTTCACGACCTATCTCAACGATCCACATAGCTGGCCCAAAGGAGGCAGTGATTTTACCTTTGATTTTTTTGAGAGTTTGGAATAATTAGACTTGCCTTTTTTTCAATTCCACTATAATAATTTCACACACATAAAAGCATCTGAGCAGCAAACAACTGCAAGCTGAGGGAAGAAAGAGAGACATCTCGACTAGACCCCTTCGGAGTTTGGAACTCTCCGTGAACAAAATACAATCAAGTATCGTCTTTGGTGGCACCTTTTTGCAGCTCGTCCTTTCTCCTTTGGGAGAAAGTTAGATAGAGGGCAGAACCAAGACACATGAAACTAGTTTTCGTGTGTTTTTTATTTCTAACATTTTCTATTATGCACAGAAGTCATACCTGCAGCGAGCTTACAGCAAAAAATATCGGACAAGAAGTCACTCTTGCTGGATGGGTGAGTAATCGTCGAGACCATGGGGGAATTATTTTTATCGATTTACGAGACCGATACGGACTCACACAAATCGTGTTTGATCCTGCAGATGACAAGACTGCCTGGGAAACCGCAGACAGTTTTCGAAGTGAATATGTCATCAAAGCAACAGGGAAGGTTCGTCATCGTCCAGAGGGGCAAAATAATCCAAACCTACAAACCGGAGAAATCGAAGTGATTATCTCTCAAGTAGAGCTTCTCTCAAAATCAAAAACTCCTCCGTTTGAGCTCGATGAACATGCGCATGAAGCTGCAGAAGATGTGAGATTTAAGTATCGCTACCTCGATATTCGTCGTACAAAAATTCGAGACTTTATCAAGTTTCGAAGTAAAATGACGACCTATACTCGAAACTGGTTTACGGCACGAGACTTCCTCGATGTACAAACTCCCATTTTGGCAAACTCTTCTCCAGAAGGAGCTCGAGATTTTCTTGTACCAAGTCGCTTAAATCCTGGGATGTTTTATGCACTCCCTCAAGCTCCACAACAATTTAAACAACTCCTGATGGTTGGATGAATTGATAAATATTTTCAAATTGCTCCGTGTTTTCGAGATGAAGATCCGAGAGCAGACCGACATGCTGGGGATTTTTATCAAATAGACTGTGAAATGAGTTTTATCGAGCAACAGGATGTATTTGATGTAGTAGAGTCGTTTGTACTTGACGTATCTGCAGAGCTTTCGGATAAAACCGTGATTACCAAGAATCCTGGAAATGACACGATTCGTGAAAATGGGAAATTCTTCATCCTGAGCTATGATCAGTCCCTTGAAAAATACGGAACCGATAAACCTGACTTGAGATTTGGTCTTGAAATGGTTGATGTTCTGGATATCTTTGCGAGAAGCAGCAATGAAATTTTCTCAGGAATCGCGCATGATAGAGTACATAATCGTATCAAGGCACTCAGAGTCCCAAATGGAGACAATATATTCTCAAAGACTCAGATGAAAGGATTTGAGGATTATGTAAAAAAGTATGGAGCAAAAGGACTGGGGTACTTTCAGATGACGGAAGAAGGTCTCAAAGGTCCACTCAATAAATTTTTCACCGAAGCAGATCTCCAAGAAATCATTGATCGAACGGGACTTCAAATTGGAGACGCAGTATTTTTTGGAGCGGGAGAAAAAGACACCGTACTCTCATATATGGGGAAATTTCGAAACTATCTTGCGGATACGATAGGACTTCGAGATATGTCACAGCTCGCGTTTTGCTGGATTACTGATTTTCCGATGTTTGAAAAAGATCCAGTGACGGGAAAAATCGATTTTTCACACAATCCATTTTCTATGCCTCAAAGTTCTCTCGAGAATCTCTCTGTAGAAGAGCTTTTAGAAGTGAAAGCATTTCAGTATGATCTCGCGTGTAATGGATATGAAATCCTTTCTGGATCTATCCGAAACCACTCAACCCAAAATCTCGTTAATGCGTTTAAAATCGTAGGACGAGATGAAGACGAGGTAAAAGCGAAATTTGGTGCGATGTACGAAGCATTTCAGTATGGAGTGCCTCCACATGGAGGATTTGCGATTGGGATGGATCGACTCATGATGATCTACCTCGACGAATCCAATATCCGAGATATCTATGCCTTCCCAAAAACCGGACGAGCCCAAGATCTCATGATGAACTCTCCGATGCCAGCAGAGCCAGAACAGCTCAAAGAGCTCTGGATTGATACCGTTGATTTTGAGTAAAGAAAAACTCTCAAGCGAAGCTTGAGAGTTTTTTAATTTATATGTATAGTATTATCTTCTCAAACAGATACTTCAATTATTTCAGGCTTTCCGTCAATTTGTACTAAAAATCAAGTTCATTTTATATGAGCAATAGGAAAAGATGAAAGTATTCTTATAGCATCTGCTGTTACAGCATCTCTTGTTGCAATAAGAGAAATTACTCTTTGCTGATTAAGGAGATCATCTCATTTTGTAGTTGTATTTATCGGTGTTGTGTTCATAGATTTTATTAAATATTACGTAATAAAGCATCATAATTTATCTGTACTCCATCAATTTCAGAAAAAGCACGTAAAAATTGTTCATAGTTCATAACTATTGGTTTTTCTCATACCCAAGGGTTTCTGAGTGTTATTTCTTGGGTAAAACGATTAATATTCATAATCGAGTATGCATGAGAATGAGAAATTTTTATTCCGTCTATGATATACGAATTATCATGTCATCCTTCTCAATGTATTGAATTGGCTGTTGCGATATTTCTTTTAGGATCATATTTTTTTGCAAAATCAAGAAAAGATGATTGTCATCCTTGCTCATATAATGATTTTCATATTCAAAAACTTCAAATCTTTGTTTGTACAAAATTATCTCCAGTCATACGAAGTAATACTTCAGATCCAAAACCTCACTCGGCTTTTAATCTATCCGGACCTCAAAATTTTTCTATAATATATGCCATCTCTAATACTTTATATCATAGAGGGCCATCAATAGGGTCTAAATGAGTTCTATTATCTATACCTCACCACTTATTTTTCCTCCCATAATTTGGATTTTGTTGCGCTTCAAGTGACCATTCAGGGATAAAAACTGATTTTCCTTTCCAGGTCGAAAGCATAGGAATTTGTACTTCATATCATCAGGATACTTTACGAATACTTGTTCTCATTATAACTTCAAAATCTGGGGATTGTCTGAGTGAATGCATCGCAGCTACAAAATAACAATTTCATACATTTTTTTGTCAAAAATCTCCATCAAAAAGTTTGAGAAAATCTTCTCTTGGAAGTTGCTCTTGAGACTTAAGGAGTTCGAGTTTTCGTCTTTGAAACTCGGCAGAAACATCTTGTAATTCAACTTTTCATCATTCTATTTGTTGGAGAGAATATAATTCATCTTTATCACAATTTCTTATTAAATTTGGATCTTGTATATTTCGAATAATAATATTTCCCTCTCTAATTTCTTCTATTCTCCATCACCTTTCTACGGTTCCATTACTCCTTTTTACATATATTTCTTGTCAAAGTTGAAGAGGAATTTCAGGAGGAGTAATTTTTATGGCTTCGATAACTCTCTTACGAAGTCATCCAGCACGAGTGAGATTATCGATGAGATCATAATTTCCAGCCCTTATAGCTTCTAAAACATGTATTAATTCTCATTTGGTAAATAATTTTTCACTTCAAGCTATTCAAGGAGCATGCATTTTTGATACAAAATCAATGATTCCATCAATGCTTCTTTGTTCTGGAATTTTTATTTCCTGAGGAATATATTTTACGATATCATCTATATTTCATCATGATTGTATTAATTCATCGATTGTAATTTTTTTGTATTCTAATCTTCAATTCGGATAAGAAACTTCAAAAAATAAACTATCTCAATTTCGAGAAGTAACATATCATGAATTTCCATTTTTGAGCTTTATAATATAACCAGTTTGTAAACTTTGTATATCCTCAAGCAATTGAGGAGATATATCATTAGTTTTTTGAATATTATCTATACCTACATTTTTTTGATTTATGTTCCCCCATTCATCAGTCCATGTTACAATGACTCTTCATTCTCATGGAAAACCTTCTATTTGCGCTATACTTCTACTTCAGTCAGTTCTTCTTATAATTACTGCTTCACCATATCAAAAATTTAAAGCATTATCAAAACCGCTATTTACTTTTCAAGGTAAAATATCAGCTTTTAATGTTTCATCCCTCATCCCAAAAAATCCTTTAAGTGTATCTTTAAGTTCATCAGAGAGTCACATCTTGGCTGAAAAGCTCTCAAACACTTTTTCTATCATAGCCCCGTCAAGATGCTTAATGCCTTTCATCGCAGTTGCGAGTTTTTTTGATTTTGCAAGTGCTTGAAGTCATACGAGAGAAAGTACGATTCCAGCTCCAGCAAGGAAACTATCGAGAGCTGTTTTTTCCATCATATATTCGGGTGGAACGAGTCACATCGCTTTGAGTCCATCGAGGGTTGCGTCCGTACTTGATACGATATCTGTCGCATCTGCTGCAGCTCCAGTAACAGCTCACACATAGGGAAGACACTGTACTCCAACGGCACAGAGATAATAGAGCATTGTTTCTGCTTCTAGTTTTTTATCGCTTTCTGATAATACTCAGATTCCTTCAAGTTCTTCTTTTTTTCCTCCTGCTATTGCAAATATATTTGCATCTTCTTCACGATCAATATGAAGCGTTGCATTTTGATTGAGAGATTCTACTCCCCACTCATCAAATTGACCATCACTATCAAGTTCTGCAGCAAACATATCTTCTATTTCACTGATTTTATAGGACATTGCTTGTCTTTGCTGTCCTGCATCCTGTGTTTCTCAAAATTCATTAAAAATAAAAATAGCACTTTCAGCATCATGGACTTTTTGAGGATCTTGTATCCAAGTATTGAGGAGTTGAGCTGAGGGAAGTATTTTATTGTTTACTTCTCAAAGTTCACCTTCTATTTTACTATTGACGATCCACCTATAGTTCGTGAGAGGCCCATTTTCTGGATTTTCTTGCTGTGTGATCTTTACTTCCTCTACAAGAGTTCAGAGATTTCACATACGAATTCCAATAGAATGATAAATTTTTTCACGCACATCGGGACTGAGTGCTCATAGATTTTTATCTATATATTCACTATACTGTGTCAGCATTTGCGTCACCCCTGCTTCAATTCAAAAATCTCCTAAATTCTTCTGAAGTTCTTGAAGAGCAATATCGTCCTCAATATGAAATTTTTCAAGAAGTGCTTGAGGAACTTCTGGTGTAGTATTTGGAACTTCTACATTATGTTTCGCGAGTAACAGCAAAGCTTGACCTTTTATTTCTGGGGAAAGGGTATCGATATGAGGAAGAAGGTCTTGTATCAGAAAATTTTTGAGTTCACCAGAGGTACTATCGTGAATACTCTCAAGCCCAGCTTGAAATGCTTCATGAATTTCCTGTTTTTCAGCATCAGAAAGATGCCCATCTATATTGATAGAGCCATTTGTGTCTACTTCAAATTTTCATCCTTCAAAATCAAAAGGCATAAAACATAATCTTAACGAGTATATATCTATTTTCTCATATTGAGAGTGAATATAAAAAAATAAAACGCATTTATGGAAAATATTGAATTGACATTTTCAGACTTTTTATACCTTAAAAATCTATTTTTTTGTATTTTTCTGAAAACATCTATAATAAAAGAAAAATTTCTAATATTTCGCCTATGCTTCGACAACTCTCCATCAAAGGACTCACATGGATTGACGGGATTGATCTTCCTGAGAAAAAAATAGAAGAAATTCTAGAAAGTTATGATTTTCATGAGCTTGATATCGAGGCAGCACTGGAACCAAACCAGCGAGCACGTATCGATAGTTATACGGATTATATTTTTATAACGCTTCATTTTCCAAAGTATAATCAGTTGCAAAAAACCTATAATCTCAATGAATTCCATGTCTTTGTGGGAAAGGATTTTATCATCACACTTCGTGATTTTGAAGGACGATATATCGATGATATCTTTGAAAAATATGAAAAAAAACAAGAAGTAGAGTATGATCTGGATATTTCTCCTGGACTTGTGCTCTATGAAATTATCCAAGCAATGCTGGAAAAAATGTTTCAAGTTTCACTCAATATTCGAAAAGACATTCGTGCCATCGAGCAAAAAGTGTTTCAAAAGCCAACAAGTCCACTGGTACGAGATATTCTTATTAAAAAACGAAATATTATTGTCCTCAAGCATATGTTTCAGCCACAGATGGGGGTTCTCATTGCTCTGGAAAATCACATGAAAAAGCTCTTTGATGTCGAGATAGAAGCCTACTTTGAAGATCTAGAAGATAAGATGCAAAAAATAGTTACCGATATCCTCATCCTCGAAGAGCAAGTAATTTCAGTAGAAGATGCCTTTAAATCGATGATCGATATTCAAAGTAACAGTATCATCAAGTTTCTCACTATTTTTTCAGCATTTATGCTGCCACTTACACTTATTACCAGTTTTTATGGGATGAATATAGATTTACCTTATCAAGATAGTCCCCATGTTGCATTTATATCTATGATTGTGAGTGTGGTGATCCTTTGAGTCATATTTTTACTCGTTCAAAAAAAGAGAAAAATTTAATACTTGCAATTTCAAAAAAGAGCGTATAATCACGCTACTTTTATTTTTCATGAGTATTTTTCAGACCTCTCGAAGTAGAGAGAAACTCCAGAGCGATGCCAGGAGTGAAAAATTATGAAATGATGTTACCCATTTTTCAACATGCTTGCGAAAGTTACGATCATTGGACGTCCAAACGTAGGGAAGTCGAGCCTTTTTAATATGATTACTGGTCATAAAATCGCAATAGTTGCGGATGAGGCTGGTACGACGCGAGATATATCAGAGTTTGAGTTTACCGATGATATCTATGATCTTACCTATATTTTAGCAGATTCTGGAGGACTTGATTATGGTTCCGTGAGTGATGAAGTTGCGACAGATATCGCAGAGCGAACAGAGCGAGCAATCGACGAAAGTGATCTCTTACTTTGGGTGGTAGAGTACGATAGTTTTACGGAGCTCGATGAGCAGATTTTGCGTATGCTTCGAAAACATAAGGCAGGAAATTTTATCTTGCTTGCCAATAAAGCAGATAACGCAAATAAGGTTCTCGAGTCATATTCTGTTGCAGGAAAAGGAGAAATGGAATTTTTTCCTGTTTCTTCCTCGCATAACTCTGGATTTGAAGAAGTTCGAAAATTTGTTGCAAAATATCTCAAATCAAAAGGACTCAACTATAAAAAAGAGCAAGAAGATGAAACCCTTAAACTTGCTTTTATCGGACGACCAAACGTCGGGAAATCAAGTATTGTGAATACTCTTGTGGGGCACGATCGAGTTATGGTTAAAGATATGGCAGGAACGACTCGAGACGCGATAGATATGAAGTTTCACTATGAAAATACTGATTTTACCCTCATCGATACTGCGGGGATACGACGTCTTTCAAAAATAGGAACTCGAAATGTGGAAAATTGGTCTATTATGCGAACGGAGCGAGCGCTGAAGCGAGCCGATATCATCGCGGTGATTATCGATGGATTTGAGGGGATTGTCCAACAAGATCTTTCGCTTATATCACAAGTGATAGAAGAAAAAAAATGACTGATTATTGTCGTAAATAAATGGGACTTAGTTCTCGAAAAAACGATGGATAAACTCAGCAAAAGAGATCGAAAAGTAGAAACCATCGAAGAAGAAAAAAGTAAGATGATGGATCGATATATCGCATATCTTCAAGAAAAGATAGAGTTTCTTCCTTGGGTTTCTGTGATATTTACCTCTGCAACGGAGAAAAAACGACTCACGAAGATTCTTGATCAAGCGATAGAGATAGACACAGAGCGTAAAAAACGAGTAAAAACTGCGATTCTCAACGAATTTATGGAGCAACTGGTGTACAAACATCCACCAACGGGAAATAAAAAATCTCATAAACCAAAGATTTATTATTCTTCTCAAGTAGCAACGAATCCTCCGAAATTTCTCATTACCGTCAATAATCCCAATCATTTTCATTTTTCATATCAACGATATATCGAAAATAAAATCCGAGACAACTTCGGATTTCATGGAACTCCGATTACCGTGGAGCTTCGAGGAAGAGGGAAGTTTAAGGAAATTAGTAAGTAAAAAAAATATCTCACGAAAGTGAGATATTTTTTGTTGTATGTAAGAATCCTGTAAGAATTTCATCTATAAAATCATTTTTCTTTCTTTAAAATCGTCTATACTAGAGATGATTATTTTTTCATTTTTTTAATATGTGGAAAGAACATGTGCTCAAATTCAAAAAATACTATATTTTTTGAATCGTTTGACTTCTTTTGAGTTTGATACTTGGAGTTTCGGGCTTTGTTTTTGCAGAGAGTCTCAAAAAGATATTTTTTGGAAATGCGCAAGAAAATGCTCTCAGTATCGTGCGAAGTATT
>JAMIGJ010000039.1:0-2781 GCA_035905775.1 Candidatus Altimarinota bacterium | reverse complement strand
GATATGGAATAAATTGGAATTTTTGAACTACTCCTGGTACCTATACTTCTACTACTGAATGGAGAATACTTCCATATGTTTCAGCCAGTGTCCCTGATCTTATACCTGGTATTGGTCAGCCAGATCCTATTCTTGCTGTCGGAGTTACTTCACAGATTCCTATCACATTGACCAATGCTGGACAGGCAAGTTCGAGTGGTACACATACTATTGTATTTACTCTCCCTGCAGGAATGGCTGGACCAACAGCTCCGACATCGAGTTATGGGTGGAATTGTGGGGCTCAAGTAGGAGTAACAGTAACTTGTACAAAAATAACTACCATAGCACCACTTTGATATGAGACACTCAATATCCCTATTATTCCAGCACCTGGAACCCAATGAACTTTTAAGACTTTTTCTGTAACAAATAGTGGTTGATGAGATTCAAATACTACCAATAATAGTGCAAGTGTAACATTGCAGATTGCTATTGCCCCGACTCCTACGGATACTGTTTTACCAAATATTACCTCCATATCTCTTCTATCCTGATCTCTTTTGCCGATTGGGAACTTTCCTATTTCAGTGAGCTATAGTGATACAGGAACCAATATAAATACTTCTTCATTTAGTAAAAAAATCTACTCGTGGAATACGGGGAGTCTGAGTTGGAGTACAACAGATATAGCACCTACGTATACTTCAATTATTGGAAGCCCAACCACTGATGGTGCAGCTTTTCAGGTAAGTAATCTTCCTATGGGGAAGTATCGTTTTGATATCTCTATTGCTGATAATATTGGTAATGTTCGAATGCAGAGTTATACGTATTATATCGATGCGATACAGTGGAATATTTCCAGTGATCAGTATGATGTTGGATGAATACCAACCAATACACAAACATTTGGAACCGGGGAAATGATTATTACTGTAAAAACAGTTTGAGCAGCTTTTAATATTCAGATGGTATCAACAAATACTCTTGTAAAATGATGAGATGCAATCTGATATTGGGATGGATTAAGGGGATGGTGATATGATATGTGGAATGGTACAACCTATTCTAATACTATCTCAGATCCTTCAACGAGTATCCTTATAGCAAATCAGTGAGCAAGTATCAATCCTAATGGACTTCTAAATACGTATACCTATAGAATAAAATTCGGTGGAAAAGTTGGGGCAGAACAGGTAGCGGGTCTCTATGATGGAAGTATAAAATTTGATATTTCAGTAAATTACTAATAACAAAAAAGTTCTCAATATGAGAACTTTTTCTATTTTTCATGGCGGAGGGACAGAGATTCGAACTCTGGGTACCTTGCGGCACGACAGTTTTCAAGACTGTTGCATTAAACCACTCTGCCATCCCTCCGTAGGAATGTGATGGCGAGTATATGGAGGAGTCTTTATTTGTCAAAATTTTTTTCGAGAATTCTATCTCGAATCAGAGTTCTCATATCCTCATTATGAAATTTGAGCATTATATCTGATATAATTATTCATTCAGGATTTCAGAGTTTTTTATAGGATTTCAGAGTTTTTGGAAGGAGAAAAAAACGAATGAGTTGATTTATTTTTTTATAAAAATATTCTTTCTTTTTACGACTAAAAAGAAAGAGAGAAGAGATTGTAGGAATATCCTTAATAACATATTTTTGATTTTCTATCTTTTGATCTTCATCTATCTGAACCCAATTGTTTGCTTCCAAAAATTTTTCATAGGTATTATTTTTTTCAAAAATTGGCTTGAGGAAATATATCCAATAGTAGAGATATATGTCGTTTTCTATGGCGATCTTTGAAAAATCAAGAGCTTCTGTAGTAATAAAAAATGATAGACAAAAATTTCCTGCAATGTCTTCATTTTTTCGCCAAACTCTATTTTTCCAGAGAATACATGTCGAAAAAAACCTCACAAACCAGATCATTACAGGTTGAGTTACAATAAATAGATCAATATCTGAATCCTTATGAGTTGCGTACATCGACAGGGAATTCACTACAGCGATCATCTCAATGCCAGGGATTCTTGAGAGTTTTTGGATATATTTTTGTGCTCGCTCAAAGAGATGAACTTCATATTCATTAGGACTTTCTTTTATTCAAAGAAGCAAATGGAATTTCTTTTTGTATTGTAACATACTATTTAGCCAATCTACGAATAGCTTCCACCGTTCGTACTTCTATAGTGAGAGTATTGTCGATTTCGCCAATGATGGTTTCCACACGAGTCTTGTCATATCCCATCGAAACAAGAGATGAGATGAGTATAGTGTCATTTTGTTGAAACTTTTTTCCTTCTGGAGTTGGAGACTTTTTTGAAAAATCGATAGATCATTTGAGATCGACAATGATTTTTTGAGCTGTTTTTTTGCCAATTCCTGGAACACTGGAGAGGAGCTTATCGTCCTCCATATGGATGGCTTGTATGAGGGCTTGTTCACCAAGTCCTAAGAGGGCTAGAGCGGTTTTCCCTCCGATGCCATTTACCTTATTAAGATCACGAAAGAGTCGACGTTCTTCTGTCGAAATAAAACCAAACAAGAGCTCACTTACTTCCGTCTTATGATGATGGATCCAGAGTGATATTTTTTTATTTGTGGGAATATTTCCGAGTACGGCTGGCGAAACAAGGATATCAAAACCAAGGCCTGTTCCAGTTACTTGTACCGTAAGAGTGATTCCATCTATGGCGAGAATGTCTCCGTCTATATATCAAAACATAGGTTGCATTATAGAAAAAAGTAGTAGAATTGCAATGTTTCCGAGATTCTAGAACCTTTTCATACAC
>JAMIGJ010000038.1:0-8779 GCA_035905775.1 Candidatus Altimarinota bacterium | reverse complement strand
AGAGGTAGGAACTCTGATTCATGATAGCCATCATACTCCCGTACTCAAAAATACAAAAATGCCAGGAGTGGAGATACAGGCAAATATACTCAGTACCTTGCTCCAATGAAGAGTGATTCAAGATATTCCCTTTGTTTGGGGAATACTCTTTTTGTTTTTTAGCTTCTTAGGAGCCTGTGTCTTTTTTTTGAGAAGCGTTTTTGCAATGCTGATAGTCTTTGTTTCTCTGATAGGTTTTATCGTTCTATGATATGCGCTTTTTATCTTTGGTTTTTTCTTTCCGATATTTTTTTCGATGATGGGAACTTTTCTTTGTGTCTTAGGAGCGTATATCTATAAATTTCAGGTAAGTGATAAGGCAAAAAGAGGACTCAAAAAACAATTTTCTCTCTATGTCTCTCCGGATATAGTCGAACAGATGAGTAAAAATTCGGAGGTAATATCGCTTCAAGGAGAAAAACGAGAACTTTCTATATTTTTTTCTGATATTGTCGGTTTCACGGATATTTCAGAACAAACCGATCCAGAGAAGATGGTGCAACTCCTCAATGAGTATTTTTCTGAGATGACCAAAATTATTCATAAATATAAAGGAACCCTTGATAAGTATATTGGTGATTCGGTCATGTGTTTTTTTAACGCTCCACTTCGGCAGGAAAATCACAGTTATGCTCTGTGTATGACGGCTTTAGAGCAGCAGAAACGTCTCAGAGAGCTCAATACAATTTGGATTCCTCAAGGCTATCATGAAATCAAAATCCGTATTGGGCTCCATACCGGAGAAGCCGTACATGGAAATCTCGGAGGGAGGGATACCCGCGTGAGCTACACAATTATATGAGATAGTGTGAATCTTGCGTCACGTCTCGAAGGGATTTGTAAAGAGTATGGGATATATATTTGTGCTTCGCAGTCAGTCTATGCACTTCAAAAAGAGGCCTTTCATTTTCGAGAGCTCGATACGATTTCTGTAAAAGGGAAAAAACAAGCTGTGACGATTTACGAGCTTATAGGTCCAAAAAGTGTTACAATTCCAGAAAATATGTTACAAGCCCATCAAGTCTATAGCCAAGCACTCGAACTCTATCGTGCTTGAGAATATCTGAAAGCTGGGATGATGTGGCAAAAAAATATCCACGATAGCCCAAGTCAGCATATGGCTCGCAGGTGTAAAGATATACTAGACGGAAAAGCAAGCACAGTGCAAGGGGTTTTTGTGATGACACATAAATAATTTTTTAGAAAAATTCAAAAATAGTTTATACTAGAGAAGTAATATTTTTCTCTATGAATAAAATACTTCTCAGTTGTATCCTCTTTTGTATCCCTTTGAGCGTCTCTGCCGAGCTTGAGGTATTTTTAAGTAGTAATAATTTGCCTTATCATACGGATACGTGGACTTCAGGAAACTATCCAGATGCAAGCGCTTCAAACATTTCCGTAAAACGATACTTTTATAGAGAATCCCTTACACAGGAATTTTCCTACAGTGAAGTAGAGTTGCAATCTCTTATTAAAGATCTCTATCCTGAGCTTACACAGGCTCAATCCTATCAGTACTATCTTCGTCTTATAGAAGTCTCTCGACAAGATTTTGAAAAATATATTGCTTTTGCGATTCATCCCGATGCTGATGACCTCATTACGGATAAAGCAAGTTGATTTCTTCTCACTCCTTTTGAACGTACGTTTCGAAATTGTGGACTCAATCTGACACAACGACGAAGTATCGCAAAAGATGTTATTTCTCGAATATATAATAGGGCTATCACCGATATCGATGCAATACAGTACAGCAATCAAACTTTTGGAGATTGTATCATTCCATTTCCAGATAGCAGACGAGGAGGAAGTGTGATTCCAAACTCTTTTCCCTCGAATCAGGTGATAGCTCGCAGTAAAGCTTGAAATCCACTCAGATTTGGCAGTGCAGAATCTGATGTAAAACTTTTTTCTCTTTCACAAGTAACGCTTTCTGCTGATTTTGATACCATTGAGGAAAACAATTTGCTCGATGTGAGTTCAACTCGGGTAGAACAAGATCAAAATTTTCCAAAACAGACCGGAAAAAATAAAATTCTTTTTCTCCATCAAAATCACACCATAAATCCTTTTGAAACAAAGTATCTTACATGAAACACCCTGATCTGATATCGTCTTGCTGGAGTTTCATTTTCTCCGACTCATCCTCTCTTTCTTCGAAGCAGTGATTCTGAAGAAAAAAGAACGATATCAAAATGGCAAAAGTGACAAAATGGAATCTATATGAAAACTATCGTTCAAGAAAACACTTTTACCCAAAGTGGAGCTGTATATATCCCCAATCAAACGGTGGATGCTACGACCTATTATGCGATTATCTATAACTATGATACTTCTGCACCTGAGTGTGAGGCAAATTTCTTTTCACACGATGCTTCTGCTGATGCTAATTTTATTTTTCCTGAATATCCATGGTTTCGTACTACGAAATATGGGTATTTTTTGTGTATGGATGAAGAATCTGGATGTAAATGTGATAGTTCTCTTTCAAATTGTTTCATAAAAAATGACGCAAGCACATACCATAAACCAAGAGTATTTACGACTCCAAAAGCTCTTTCGCATAATGCTCTTTTAAACAATAGTATCACCAATATGGTTGGAATGACTCAGTCATGTAGTACTGGAACGTGACAAAAAATATACTATGATAGAAGTGTTCCAGAAATTTGATTGACTTTAAGTGGTGCTGATGCCTCTCTTTTGGAAAAAGAGTATGTCAATAATGATGGAGTGTTATATGATGGGATACAAGTTCCAGATGCCTCTCTCTCTCATATCAAAGATCGACTTGAGTTTGAAGCCAATGAAAATTTGCAGATGCGATTTGTACTTCGAGATAGATATTTTTCATCAAAAACTTGAGAATGAGTATCATGACTTGCTTCCTATGAATTTACTCTTTTAGAGCTTGAAAATAATCTTTGGTCCCAAAAAATATCAAGTTGAAGCACCTTTCCTGTGTACAATACAGGATCAAACCTTAAAACAGAACACCATAGCTATATCCTCAATGCTCTCTCGATTCCTGGAGTGAGAGAAATATTTACTAAAACGGGAGACTATCAAGTGCAGATGCTCCTGAGTGATGCTGCTGGAAATATCACACGACTTATTTATTATTTCACGATTATACCTGGACCGATAGATGTAGGAAGAAGTGTTCTTGCGGTACAAAGTGGGAGTACTCTCTATGGGAATGGAGTAGACGCATATCCATATACGCTTACTCTCAAGGATCGATATGAAAACCTCATTTCAGGAAGGCAGATACAGTCTCTCTCACAAAGCTGTGCAGGATTGCTTCCAAATTGTAAGTTTCTTCGTACAGATATGACGAGTTTTCCTCCAAGTGGGAGCGATACTCTCGAAATATTTAATTTTTCGAGCGCTTCCGATGCACTCGGTCGTGTGAGGTTTTTTGCTCGTTCAAAAAGTCCGGGGACATTTACGGAGCGTTTCCGCGTAGAGTTTCAAAATCCTGCAGAAACTCGTAGCTTTCTTGCTGGAGAAAATACCTTTTTAAAACCATATCAGTGAGTTCTTGAGGTATTTCACAGTGGTTCTTGGGTCTCAGATATCCTTCCAGTATGAGTCGAGGCACGCTATCGTTTACGACCTCAAAATCTCGATGGAAGAAGCTACAGTTGGACTTTGAATAATTTTTCCTTTGCACTACGAGCAAAGCATCCACTCACATCATTTTCTCTTTCTGGTACATTAAGTGATACATCTGTTGCAAAAGAATTTCGAGGAACGTTTCAAAGCACCCTTCCACCAGATGAAAGTCATAAGACACTTCTCTCTATAGGTTCAGGAAATCTTTCTCAAGCGACTCTGAGCTATACTCTCGGATGAGATACTCTATCATACTTACTTTCACCAGGGAGCAGAGGAGATGATCCCGTGACTTTAAGTGACACTCGTGAACTGCAAAATCCAGTCAAAATCCTTGGAAATCTCCAAGCAGTAGGAAACACACAAAACCTCACGGAACGTCAAAATTTTACCAATATAGATAGTTCGGCAGTACGTGCAGCTTTGCGAAAAAATATCGAAGCACATATCAAAAATAGACAGCATAATACGATTGTGTGAGGGATAAAATATATTGATAAAACCAGTGACGCGAACAAACTTTACATACTTGAATCAGATCCAAGTTTTGAAACTCTCATTGTCCGAAATGGAAATATTCATATAGAAAATGATTTTAATCTTTCTGGAAAAAAAGTAGGAATTATCTCCTATATTGATGGAGGATATAGCAATATGACTGGATATCAAAATGTCGGGAATTTGTATGTAGAACCCGAAGTAGAATCTCTACAAGCTTTTATCTATGCAGATGGAGCAGTCATAAGTAGTGATTCTTGAGTGCCACTGAGTGGGGATGTCGCAGTGAGAACTCCTCTTCTCCAAAAACAGCTCAAGATTCTCTGAGCGCTCTTTAGTAGAAATACCCTTGCGGGATGACGAGAGCTTGCATGAGAATATATTCTTCCAGGAAATCAAAAAACAAATAATCAACACGTAGCTCGTATCTATGATCTCTATTATCTCCGAAGAGGAAATGAAAATTGTACTCAAGATATATATGGTTTCTGTGATACTCCGCACTATATGGTTTTAGAGTATGATACGCGTATAGCGCAAGATCCTCCAAAACTCTTCTCCTATTAAAAAAGGCTCAAAATGAGCCTTTTTTGTTGATATTTTTTTCATTTTTTATATAATATCGCATATAATTTATCATTTTACAGGTGTAGATATGGCAAATAGTCACGGACTGACTTCAAGAATTATCCAAAAGCAGGCAGCAGCTCGAAAACTGGCAAAAAATAAAAAAGCTGCATTTCAGGTGTATATCGGAAATGAAAATCCACAAACACGAAAAAATCAAAGCTATAAATCACGAAAACACTATTTTGAAAATAAACAAAATTTCCCAAAAAAGAAGCTTTCCAATAAAAATCCAACGGCTCTTATGGAACAGGGAATTATTGACGAGCGAGGATTTTTTGTAAAAGGGAAGAAGAAGAATTTTCTTACCAAAACGATGGTGGATAGTAAGGGGCTTGATTTTTATGGGATGCCAAGATAATGGATTTCTTCTACGAATTTCATTGTCAAATTTCAAAATATCTCAAACGCGTACATTTGTACGCTTTTTTCAATATTTTTTATCTTCCTTGAACTTCTTGAATTAATCTCATTATCTTATACAATCTAGAGTATATTTCCTGTTTTTTTTATTATGCAACGAATCTATCTTCCACATACTCCATTTTCGCAAACGTTGTCTCTTTCTGAAAAAGAGCTCTATCATCAGATAACTCGTGTGATGCGAGCTCGAGTGTGACAGCACTATGTATTTTTTGATGGGAAAACCCTACAAGATTGTGTGTATGAGATTTCAGAAATTGATGCAAAAAAAGTAGTGTTTTTACAAAAGGAAGTGATGGTAAAAAATACAGAAATCTTTCCAGAACTCCATCTCTTTCAAGCCCTTCCTAATAAACTCGAGAAACTCGAATATATTGTACAAAAATCATGTGAAGTTGGATATCGATCTATCACTTTTTTTGAAGCACAGCGCAGCCAAATCCTCGTTCTTTCAGAAAATAAAAAAGACAGACTCAAAAAAATAGCCATTGAAGCAGTAGAACAGTGCGGGGGAAATATCATTCCTGAGATGTATTTTCTCACGCAACAAGCCCTCACCCTAACCCTCTCCCAAAGAGAGAGGGAACAAGCTATAATCGAGAAATTGCAGCCTCATCTTCTCCCTTTGGGAGATCAAGGTGAATTGAGCAAAGCTCAAGAGAAGGACCCCCTGGGGAGAGAATTGTGATGAGGGCAATCTCGTGAAGAAAAAAACGTACAAAATGCACTCTCTCTTTTTTGTCACACTTCCAGTGAAAATGCAAAAAAACTTTTTGAGCTTTCATTTCGTAATCTCACACGAGTGAATATATATGTGGGTCCAGAATGAGGTTTTTCTCAGAATGAGATAGAGATGTTTCGTTCACGAGAAATACAAGCAGTTCATTTTGGAAATAGAATTTTCCGTACCGAAACGGTAGCTCCACTTCTGTGATTTTACATAGCACAAAAAAAGCAAGATTAGTCTTGCTTTTTGTTTTCTATTTCTCCTATTTTGAGAGTTTCTTTTACTTGCTTTTTTTGCAGTTCACGGGTCCGAGAAAATATATGCGTAAGACGATAGACTCTCCCAGCAATTAGCTCCCAAATATCATGGATATAGGGCATTTTGTAACTTGGGTCACGAAGTTTTCCGATTCCACAAAATATAGGGAAGAGAAAAAGCAGTACGAGGGGAGTTTTCCAAGAAAATATCAGAAGTGTGAGGAAGAATAATACACTCAGTATAAATCCATTTTCTATATGGATGCGTTTTTGAGTTTTGAGAAATGCAATTGCCACAAGATTCACTCAAGGGATATAGAGGAGAAAATCTGGAATCTTCATCTCAGAAAATTGACTCAATTTTTCTGTATCTTCTTTCTTTTGCTCAAGTAATTTTTGATTATTCTTCGCAACGATCTGTGTAAAAGGGATAAAATCTTTTTTACTGTGAAGGGTTGAGTTCAGGTATTGAAAAAATGATTTTTGTAATATATATTTTTCTCCAGCAGTTGGAAGTTTTCCCACTCCAAGTATGGTGAGTTCTTGTTGAAAGGTGAGACGAAGAGCTTGTATTACTGACCATACGATATACAAAAGAAATAACATATTCGCTGCAGACTGAAATCCTGCTATGTAGAGAAACACCACAAGAAGCATTGAAATCATATGAAATTGTGATATTTCTCTCATATGAGGAAGATGTGGATGTTGTCCAGAGACGATAAAACCAAAAAATGGAATATGAGCGAGGATGAGAAACGTATTTTGTTCTTCTTGATGTTCTTCTATTTTTTGTACTTGAAAGAGATCTTTATTGGCTCCTGTGGTATGAAATATCTCAAGAAGCGTAATATTTTCTCCCAGATGAGCTTTGTATGCTCCATAAAATATTCCACTACAGATGAGAAGTCCTAAGATACTGGTGATGATGTCATTGAGACTGGCAATTCAAAAGAGAGATATTCCAGAACCTATATCATATCCCATAAGAAAGAGCATGGCAAAGAGGAGTATATGGAGTGAAAAAGCAGTTTTTACATGACTTTTCACAAAAGGATGATTCATATATGTCCCTTTATTCCATAAAAACAGTATTGATACTCCTATGAGAAAGTACGCAGAAATCGCATTTCCTTTAATCTTTTCATGAAGTTCCATAGACGATGATTAAAAATATATAGATATATTGTAGCATATAAAAGATTCTCAAGCGAAAAATACGCTTTCTTTTTGAAAAATATAGTGTAAAAATAAAAGTTTGTAAATTCAAACTTTTTTTGTAGGATATCTCGAAATTTATTTCTTTGAAAAGACTCATGAAAATTACTTCAGCTGCATTTCTCAAATCTATCTCGATTCACGATGAAAAAATCTTTCTCGAAATACGAAACGAAGTTGTGTTTATCGGACGATCCAATGTCGGAAAATCAAGTCTGATGAACGCACTATTACATAAAAAAGACCTTGTAAAAACTTCAAGTCAACCTGGAAAAACACGTACTGCAAATATGTTTTTGGTAAATGAAAAATTTCACTTTACGGATCTTCCAGGATATGGATTCGCAAAACTCGGTCAGGCATTACGAGAAGATCTTGATGCACTGATTTCTTGGTATCTAGAAGAAAAAAGATATACCATTAAACAAGTCGTTCTTGTGTGTGATGCAAAAATTGGTCCACAGCAAAGTGATATCGATATGTATCACTATGTCACCGATTTGGGACTCCCGATGACGGTGGTGCTGAGTAAAATTGATAAAATAGGAAAAAATGATGCGCAAAAATCAAAACTTCATACCCAAGAAATATTTTTTGGAGCAAGAATTCTCCCAGTTTCTGCTGCAAAGTGAGACGGGATCGAAGAGCTATCAAAGATAATAGGGGAAGCACTCAAACAAAAATAAAACTCCCATTGGGAGTTTTATTTTTGTTTATATCTTCAGTGGCATGATAATATGTCGGAAATTTCCAGCAAGTGCTTTTTTCGCTCCTTCGTCAAGTACGGGCAGGAGGAGAATGGGAGCAAGCGGGTTCTCAAACTGGAGTGACACGTGGGTGGTCTCGATGACTCCGAGTGCTTCAAGGAAATAGGTTGAGTTGATTCCGATCACGGCATCTTCTCCCTCAACACTTCCCACAAGTTGTACTTCTCCTTCTCCGATTTGTGTCTCAGAAGTTTCAAGCAAGATTCCCATTTCTCCTGAAAAGCTCATCTTGATAGAGTAGTTATTTTCGCGTGAGATAAGATTAATTTTTCGTAGTGCTTGCATGAGATCAACACGATTGATGACTCATTTGGTATTATAATTACTCGGGAAAAAATTCGTGTAGTCAGGAAATTTTCCATTGAGGAGTCGAGAGTAAAGTTTTACAGGACCAAAGAAGAAGGCAATTTGATTTTCTCCTAAAGTAATTTTTACTTCATCATCGTCAGAGAGAATACTCTTAATTTCAAAGCAAGTTTTACTTGGTATGATATGAGTAAAATCAACATTGCTGGGACGTTCAAGAATTGTTTTATACTCTGAAAGTCGAAAACTGTCTGTTGAAGCAAATATCGCTTGAGACCCAGAAATTAGTACAAAAA
>JAMIGJ010000037.1:0-18118 GCA_035905775.1 Candidatus Altimarinota bacterium | reverse complement strand
TCTATAATAGCTTTTCATAGCTTGTATAATATTTTTTACATCAAGAAATTCTTGTTCCTGTTCAGCTTTACTCTGATTTTCTAGATTTAAAAGTCATTCATGAAATAGAACAACATTTCCGTAAAAAATTCTTTTTACATACACATGTGATAAAATAGATGATACCCCTAAATCTATTTCAATTTCTATTCATTGAAATTCCCCCGATATTGGACTAATATAGAGAATATCTGATACGTATCTCTTTAATTGAAATGCTTGTCTTTTCCCTGTAAAATCTTCAATCTCAATAATATTTCAAACAGCATTTTCAATAGTCTTAAGAGGTTCTGGTCAACGATATGTGGGTATTTGGTGTATCAATTTTATTAAAACAAAAAATATAGTAGTTCTAGACTAGCATATTTTTTGTTTTCTGTAAATTATTCGAGAAATTCTTCCAAACTTAGCACTTTTACTCACAGCTCTTGAGCTTTTGCAAGCTTACTTCCTGCCTTTTCTCCAGCAAGCAGATAATCGGTTTTTACAGAAACAGAGCTCATAAATTCTCCTCATTGGTCTTCCAAAATTTTTACCAAATCATCTCGACTATAGCCTTCAAAACTTCCCGTAATACATATCTTTTTTCAAAACCATTTTGAGTTTGCAGTTTCTCCTTTCTCCCCTTTGGGGAAAGGTTGGGATAGGGGGATTGCTATCTCCACCTCCTCTAATAAATCCTCTATCATTATCCTTTGTTCACTCAAAAATTCAACCACACTTCTTGCAACCTCCGGTCCTATGTCTGGAAGTAACTCAAGCTCTTCTTGCGTCGCTTCCCAGAGAACAGTCTCAAGAGCTCACTCTCAAGATTGAAAATATTTTGCCAAGGTTTTTGCAGTTTTTTTCCCAACTCAAGGGATTCCAAGAGCTTTTAAAAAAGTGAGAAGTTCCATATTTCGGACGTTTTCGATACTTTCTAAGAGATTATTTACAGATTTTTCCTGAAATCCTTCTAAGCGTAAAATTTCTAATCTATACTTTTTAAGCCGAAAAATATCTCAAAGAGTTTTAAGCCATCCAAGAGAGACGAAAAGCTCTGCTTGCTTTTCTCCAAAACTATCGATATCAAATCCATGTTTTCCCACTGCAAAAGCAAATTTTTCTATCATTTGAGCAGGACAATTTGAACTATTCGGACAATAGTATCGTACTTTATCTTCGTCTTTTACCACCTTTGCTCCGCAACTCGGGCAAGATTCTGGAGGAAGAATCTTGTTTTGAGACCGGTCTCAATTGAGACCGGTCTCTGAAAATGCTATTCCAATAATCTTGGGAATCACTTCTCCTGCTCGTTTCAAAAATACTCTATCCCCTACTTTAATTCAAAGCTTCTCAACTTCTTCATAGTTATGCAGTGTAGATCGACGTATCATCGCACCACCAAGAGAGACTGCTTCAAGGTTTGCTACTGGGGTAATCGTCCCCGTTCTCCCTATGCTATGCTCAACTGAAAGCAAAGTCGTGGTCACAATTTCAGCTGGGAATTTATAAGCTATAGCATAGCGAGGATGATGCTCCGTAAATCCTATAGTCTTCCACGCTGACATATCATCAAGTTTCAAAACCAGTCCATCTATCTCAAAATCTATCTGTTTTTTTATATCTCAAAAATGCTCGATTTCAGACACCACTTCCTCTATCCCCTGACATCTCTTAAAATAACTTGAAATTTCAAAACCAAGATGTTCTAAAAAGTGTATCATATCAAAATACATCCCTCTCTCAAAATCTCAAAAATCACTCACATCATAGGCAAAAAACTTGAGGTCACGTTTCTTCGTTATCTCGATATCCAAGACTCGCAGACTTCCTGAAGCTGCGTTTCGAGGATTGGAAAATATTTTTTCTCCTGTCTTTTTTGCATGGGTATTGAGTCGCTCAAAACTTGAGATAGGCATTACTACCTCTCCCCTGACTTCAAATCTCCCCTTTTGGGAAATCTTTTGTGGGATATTTTGTATTTGCTTTACGTTTTGCGTGATATCCTCTCAGGCAAGTCCGTTTCCACGTGTGATAGCCTGTACCAGGACTCCTTCCTCATACACGAGCTCAACTCAAAGACCATCAAACTTAAACTCGAGCATGTATACGGGTCGTACTATATCTCAGAGTTTTTTTACTCGCGTATCAAAATCTCGCAAATCCTCAGCGTTATACGTGTTATCAAGGCTAATCATCGGACGTGAGTGTGCTACCTTTTCAAAGCTAGACTGAGTAAGCTCGCTTCAAACTTTTTGAGCTCATCATGAAAGCACTCAAAATTTATCTTCGAGTTTTTTCAGTTTCGCATACAAACTATCATACTCACTATCAGAAATCAATGGAGATTCTAATTCATAGTAGAGCTGACTGTGTTGTGAAAGAATTTCTCCCAATTCTTGAACTTCTTTCGCTTGTATTTTTTCAACAATTTGGGTCTGAAAATATTTTGTTCGTTTTAAGAGTTGAGAAGTATTCATAAGAGTAGGGAGAGAATAAATTTTATATTTTTACGAGTTTTTCACATTTCACTTTTTGCTATTTTTCTTGTGTCATTTTTTTGAACAAGACTCTATTTTCATAGTTGTTTTTTTGATGTTTTTCACCAAAAATCGCATCACTTTTTCGCTTATATCTTTATTTTTTATAAACTCATTTCTCAGCTATTTATACACGAAAAACAGAGAAATAAAAATCTTTTTTATAAAAAAGTATACGATTTTTTGCAAGCATTTAAAAAATAGCATATAATAGATATGTACCTTACATCTGTAAGTGTACAAGCACTTTAAAAAAACAGAATCTTACTTTTCGAGATGGGACTTATACAATCCAATAAGTAACCCTACACAAAAAACTTTTGAGAAGCAATTCTCAACAAAAATAAAAACAAAAACATGAGTAAAGATTACCTCGTATCTGAGTATATTTCTTCAAATGAAAGATGTATATTGAGGTACGAGGTATATCACAAAAAAACTCATACTATAAACAACAAAAAGTCTTTTTAAAAGACACCAATACACAAATAAAAGAGCATGGTGAATCGCTCTCAAATAATTACCCAAGAACAGTAAAAGATTCTGGTAGCATCCATAAGTTCGAAAGAATCTTAGGATTCTACACGAAAAACAAGGATTAGTTTTTCAAACTCGATCCTTATTCCCCAGAATAACACAAAAACTTTTTTACCTTTCTGGAAGAGAATCTGGACACTTAATCGACTCAGTCACTTTTACCCAAAATACTGAGTCTTTTTTATTGTCTTGATTTTTGAAAGTATTTCTCATTTTTGTCTAGCTGATTTTTTTTTTTTTGCCTTGTAATTCTTCTCAGAAAAGAGATACTTTTTTCATCTTGCAAGATATTTTATCTCTTCATTTTTCTCTCATGAAAAAGAAATTTATTTGAGCCTCTCTGGTCAGTCTTGCAATCCTTTCTTCTCCCCTTTCGTTTTCTTATGCAAAATCTGAACTCGTAGAGTGACGAGCTCTCTCTCTGGCTCATCAATATATCGAAAACTCACTCTCTGACGAAGCTTGGGCAGGAAATAATCCTGTCATTTCAGCTCAGTCAAAATTTTACACCGATGATGCTAAAAAAGTATCCTACATCGAGTACAAAGTAACTTGCGATTCCTCTCCTGATTGTGGATTTATCATGATGAATGTCGATGGAAATGATGTTTCGGTTCCGATTGCTTCTCCTACAGGAAATACTCCCAGTGAGATACTCGATCAAGGAAACGATGTTTCAGAAAAGTTCTACTATTTTGGACCGTTTGATCTGTATAGTGAAAATGAAGTCACAGGAGACGTACAAGCACTTAATCCACAGCTTGCAGTAGATCTCCGTGATGATACGCAAATGAAGAGAAGTAAAGAAGAAAAAGAAGCAAATAAGCTTGCTCGTGAAGCTCTAAAAACAAAACTCAAAAAAGCAAAGCTTGCTGCAAAAGAATTTAAGAAATCTGAGGAGTTTAAAAAGCAAAAAGAAGAAATAAAAGACCAGATACTTAATGTACCAAAAGAGGAGTTTAGTATGAAGATACTTGATATGGGGTATGCTGCAAATTATACGAGTCCATGATTATCTAATGTTTTTATTCCTGGATGAGACTTTACTACAGGATGTTACTGACAAACACCATGTTATAATCAATTTCAACAAAATTATAATGGGACAACATGTTACTCTTGATGTGGTCCAACTGCACTAGGAATCATATTTTGATACTATGATAGAAATGGGTTTCCTAATCTTTTGACATGAACTGCTCCAAGAGTTAATTCTACAGATGTGAATACTATGATAAATTCACTGCGAAGTATGATGTTAACTAATTGTAATGGAGGAAATTGAACAACAAATGATGAAAATATTAAATTAGGAATTAAATATGCGAAAGATAAAGGATACTCAAATGCAACATCTTCTTATTCTTGAAGCTTAAATGCTTCTACAACATTTGCTGAAGTAAAAACAGAAGTTAATGCTGGAAGACCAATCATCATCACAATAACAGATATTTTTTGGAATAATTGACATGTTGTTGTAGCTCATGGTTATAAAAGTAGTTGAACATCAAATATTGTTCGTATGAATATGTGATGGGGGTGAACTTCAAGTACTTTCAATTGATTCTACACCTCTAATGTTGATCAAAACTTAGGTTCTATCTATTTTGGTTCAAGCAATAGTCATCGTGCTCGTGCAGTAACAAAAGTAAAAATGAATTAACATTAAAATATAGTTATATGATGGTATGATGAGAATTAAAAATGAGTGAATTACTATTTTATAATTGGTATTATCCAAATATATGCAGTAATACTTATAAAGATATGTTTTTTTGCTCTAAAGAAATAAAAATTGAAGAATTTTATTTGTTTTTAATTTTAGTTCTTACATCCATAATCTTTTTAGTTCTGTTGTTTATTATTTTTCTATTTATTTTATTTTCAATAAAAATAACAATAGAAAAATATATTGTAAAAAAATAATTTTTCTCCTCTTTCAAGAAGTATATATTGAAAGAGGAGTTTTTTTCCTACTCATACCTCAACGTATCTACTATCTTGAGTTTCGAAGCTTTGTAGGCTGGAGTAATCCCAAAGATGATTCAAAGCATGATAGAGACGCTGGAGGCAACAATCACCACTTGGAGGGAGATAATCGCTTGAAAATTGGGAGCGAAAGTGCTGATTGCTTTGGTAATCCCATATGAGAGGGCAATTGCGACGATACAGGCTATGAGACTCAGGACAATAGCTTCCGTCAAAAACTGGATAAGGATATCCATTTTCGTTGCCCCAATTGCTTTTCGTATCCCTATCTCTCGGGTACGCTCTGTCACTGAAACGAGCATGATATTCATAATCCCTATCCCTCAGACAATCAGCGCAATAGATCCAATAGCTCCGAGTAAGAGACGCATTTGCAATACGATTTCATTGACTTGTTTGAGAATATCTTTGTTTGTTTCGATATAAAATTTTGCCTGACTTGGATCACTCAAAGCTGATTTTTTATAGAGAAAATATCAAATATTTTTCTTTGCCTGTTCGATATCCATATCTGTCGCAACATAGACTTCTATCTTATCAATCGTCACAAGACCGACTCGCTCTTTTGCGGTCGTTATAGGAACATAGATGCTATAATCTACTTCCCAATTTTTTTCTGCAAGGATTCAAAGTATGTGAAATTTTGTTCCTCAGATATAGAGTTCTTGACCTATGAGTTCCCCTGAACCTCCAAATGATTCTTGGGCTATTTTTGAACCAAGGATGACATATTTTTTTGAATCTTCTACATCCTTAGAATCAAAAAATCTTCCTGCGGTGAGAGTCAGTGACTTAATCTCTAGGAAATCCTCAAAGACTCCAAAAAAGCTCCCGTAGATACTTTGACCTTGATAGAGTATCTCTCCTGCTTGCACCGAACTGATAGGCACAACCGAAAGAATTCAAGGAACCTTGTGTTTGATTTCTTGGCTCACTTCAGGAGTAAATATATCTTTCCCTTGATATCCTATTTGTTGACCTTGATCTTCTCCTCATTCTCCCATATCATATCGTTTTTGCACCATGATGAGATTTTCTACATTATCAAACGACGAAAGTATCGCTTGTTTGGCTCCTTCTCCTACGGCAAGCATGACGATAACCGAGCTGATACCGATAACAATCCCAAGGATGGAGAGACTTGATCTAAGTTTATTTGCGAGCAGTGATCAGAGTGCCTGACGAAAAAGAAGCTTAAAATTCATAGATATTAATTATGGATAAGACCATCTCGGATATGTAAAATTCGCTTCGCTCGAGAGGCAACCTCGCTATCATGCGTAATCATCACGATAGTATTTCCCTGTGCATGTAGCTCTGAGAATATATCGAGAATTTCCTTTCCTGTACTACTATCAAGAGCTCAGGTTGGTTCATCAGCAAGTAAGAGAGATGGTTCGATGACGATAGCGCGAGCGATAGAGATACGCTGTCTTTGTCCTCCTGAAAGCGCACTCGGAGAACTTTCTTCTTTTCCCTCAAGTCCGACTCGTTTCATCGCTATCTGAGCTTTTTTACGGGCTTCTTTTGGGGTATATCCTTGGTAAATAAGAGGAAGCATCACCTGCTCGATATTAGAAAGTCGTGGAATAAGTGAATAGTTTTGAAAAACAAAACCTATCTTTTCACGACGAATTTTGGATTGTGCTTTATCGCTGAGCAGCTCTACTTGTATCCCATCGATGCTATACTTTCCAGAACTTGGTACATCGAGCATCCCGATAATATTCATCAGAGTCGATTTCCCAGATCCTGATGGCCCCATAATCGCGATAAAATCCCCGTCAGGAATCGTCAGAGAAATCCCTTTGAGAACAGGAATCTCTTGGAGATTTTTTTTGTCTCAAATGGTATAATGTTTCTTTATATTTTGAAGTTCTATCATATCAGTCTCGTTAAAATCCTCCGTTATACGGATTTCAAAAACTTTCTTCTGGGAGTGTATTTTCTGAAAAATTTACTTCTATAATAGTATCTCCTTCTTGTAATCCTTTTATAATTTCCGTTTGTACTCCATCACTAAACCCGAGCTCAACGACTTGTTTTTTTCGAGTTCCGTCACTGCTCACCTTTGTTACAAAACTTTCTCATGTTTCAGGATCAAGTTCAACCGAAAGACTTGGAACGGCAATCACTTGACTGAGTTTTTGCAGAATAATCTCAGCTCGTGCACTCATCCCAGAATATATCTTTTCTTGAATATCTTGGGTATCAATCAGGATTTTCACTTCATACTTTGACAGTCCAGAATCTGTATTAGGAGTACCACTCACATCTATCACCGATCCAGAGAACGTAGTCTCAGGATAGGCATCAAAAAACACTTGGGTTTCTTGGCCTCGAGATATTTTCACGAGATCCACCTGATCGACCTGGACTTGTACTTCTACGATATACGGATTTTGTAAGGAAATATTTTTGGTTTTATCTTGATCGATGAGATTATCCCCAACAAAGACATTGAGCTGACTCACGGTTCCTGCAAATGGAGCTCGAAGCTCATATTTTTCAATATTTTTTTGTTCATTTTCGAGTGCGAGTTTCGCTTGCTTCACTGCGTTTTTTGCCTGCGAAAATATTTCATTGGAGGGAGAAAGATACTGCTCGAGTTTTTTCTGAGTTTCGGTGAGTTCTAGTTTTGCTGCCTCTATCGCTGCATCTGCAGATATTTTTTCATAGTCTTGAGTTTCTATGAGTTTTTGTATCTCCAGCTCTGCAAGCTTGAGTTCATTTTCCTTCAGCTTGAGAGTATTTGAGAGTTTTTGTATCTCTCCATCTTGGGTTCCGCTGATATTTTCGAGCTCTTCTTTCGCTTTTTGGAGAGAAAGTTCTGCTTTTTCCAGTTCTATTTTTTTCGCTTGCAAAGCAAGGATTTTTTTCGTATTTTCATCCTCAGGATTGGCTAAAAGTTTGAGTTCATCGTATTTTTTTTGTATATCTATGAGCTTACTTGAGTGCTCAGAAATTTGTGATTGAGCTGTTGATTGTACGGTACGAAAACTTGATTCATCTGCATTTCCTTCGGAAAAGAGTGAGCTATCCACTCCAGAAGAAATTGCAAGAGCAAGACTATAGAGATCTTGCGAAAGTGCTTTTTGTGCTTCTAAAAGAGTCAGGAGTTCCGCAACCGAATCGATACTCGTGTCTGCATCAATCCTCTTTTTAAAGTCTTCGTAGCGAGATTTTGCACTTTTATAGTATTGTTTTGCCTCTGAGACATAGCCCACATCTTTTACAGAAAAATATGTTTGCAAAACTTCATTTTTTACTTCATAGTCATCATCGATATCAAGAACCTGATTATACGAACGAAATACCTCGCTTAAATTTCTCGTAAAATTTGTAAGTGCCAAATACTCCGTTTGAAAATTGAGGTTATAGGTATTTACCTGTTTTTGTTTCTCAGCGTCGAGTTGAGCAAATGCGATATCGTAGTCTTTTTTTTGAGTCGCAAGAGAGGTTTCGAGATTTTGAAACTCTAAAAGCTTCTCTGTCGGAACACGTTTGAGTGCTGCAATATCATTTTGTAATTCTTTTTGCATTTTTTCTATATCGATACGCAAATTATCGAGCGATATATCTTTATTTTTTCGTGCAAGATTTTGCTCTGATTCGAGCAAAAGCCTGTCATTTTGCTTTTTTTCAAGCTCTCGCTTCTTATTTCCCACTTCTTGTTGTATCTTTTGAACTTCGATATCGGTATCATCCAGAAGATTTTCGTATTTCAGCTCTGCTTGTTCGAGCTCAATACGTTTTTCTTCTATCGCAGAGAGGACTTCTTTTTTATCTATCTCAGCCAACAAAGCATCTTTTTCTACTTGTTGTCAGACTTCGACATATACTGCAGTTACTTTTCCAGGAGTATTAAAATTGAGAGATTGCTCATTTTTAATTTTACTTTTTCATATCACAGAAAGTGAGGATACGATATCCTGCTGTGTTACTGGTATTTCTTGTTCCTGTCAGCTCATATCTTGGTTTTTATCCTCAGCATTATACCAAAAAAAATAATAACACAGTACAAAGAGAGCGAAAACTATCAAGAAAAAAGAAAGCTTTTTATGAGTTTTAAAAAAGTTCAGAAATCAAAAAATACGCATGAAGCTATCAAATAAAAAATAATACTCATATACTATAGGAAAAGACGAAAGAGTAAATGAAAAGTGACAAAAAAAAGAGCATTTGTTTTTTTCAAAAAAATATCTATACTGCCTATAATTATTTTTTAAAACTGACCTTTGCAGCCTCTTTCCCTTTTCAAGGGAGACAAGTGAAGAAAGAAGTATTTATACGACTATTCTGAAGTTGAAGCGAAGCAGAAAATCCAAAAATTCCTTATGCACCACGAAATCCAAAAATTCTCTGAACTTCTCAAAAAATCACAAAAAATCCTTCTCATCAATCATATTCGTATGGACGGAGATGCTTGGGGAAGCCTTGCAGCTCTTGCGCTGATTCTCAAAAATATGGGAAAAGAAGTACGAGCCGTCAATGATTGCACCGTGCCTCCAAGTCTCACCTTTCTTTGAAATACCGAACTCATCGAACCAGCTCTCGAAATCGCAGATTTTGGTCCTGATGTCATTATCTCTCTTGATGCCAGTGATACCCAAAGACTTGGACAGAGTTATGTAACATGGCAGCATATTTTTGAAAATACTCCTCTCGTAGTGATCGATCACCATATCTCCAATCCAGCTTTTGGAGCTATAAATATCATCGATGTCGACGCAAGCTCCACCTGTGAACTGCTCTATGAAGTACTTGAGGATTTACATATGCTCCAGTATATCACTCCAGAAATCGCAACCTTTCTCTATCTTGGGATACAAACAGATACTAATATGTACTTTAATAGTGACGTACGTCCAAAAACCCTCGAAATAGGAGCAAAACTTCTCGCACTCTGAGCTGATTTTCGAAAAGTAATTTCAGAAATGTTTCAAAAAAAGAGCTTCATCCAGCTCAAACTTTGGGAAATACTCTTGCGAAACCTCAAGCAAGACTGTGAAGGAAAACTCAGCTACTCCATCCTCACTCGTGACGACATCCGAAGTATCGGTATTCCTCGAGAAGAGATCGGCTGACATCTCAAAGGTGCCATCAATGAACTGCTTATCAATATCGAAGGAACGCAAATAGCATTTCTCATGTATCCTCTCGATGCACGCGAAAACAAAGTCTCGATGCGGGCACAACCTGGCCATGATGTTGCAAGCATCTGCGAAACTTTTTGAGGAGGAGGTCATACTCTCGCAGCAGGATTTCAAAGCTATGAAAGTGAGGAGATGATTACACAAAAATTACTCGAAAAAATAAAAGCAGTACTTTAAGTACTGCTTTTATTTTTTTCTAAAACTCCTTGAACTCTTGTAATATAATCATTCACTCATGGAACAATTGATGATTTTTGAACTCAAAATGGAGTCCAGCATTCTCATGGTTTTATTTCTGGAGCTTTTACTCATTCAAAGCCCATAGTATCTGCAGGATAAGATTTTCCCACAGGTCACTGGTATTTTTCTGACATACAAGGTATTTTTTATAAATAAACTATATTCGTATATTGATTTTACGATATATTCGTATATTGATTTTACGATTTTTTTGAAATATGCAAATTATTTTTGACATTTATATAATTCATTTTATATTAAATTATAATAAATCTGAAAATAAAATTTATGAAAACTCAAAAAACATCTCCGGATACATATAAACTCCCTGAATCAAGTTTACATACTTTTCCAAATATTCATCAAAAATATTGTGCTAGTATTTGAGAGATGATTCGCTCTCGTACGATGCAACTTATTGCTATTCAAACACTCAAAAAAATCAATCCAGAAAAAAAATCTCTCTATAAGAAAATGCTTGAAAGAAAACTAAGTGTTGAAGAAGCTCTCAGCCTCTTGAAAATAGTAGGAAGATTTCTGCGTTGGGATACAAAAGTTTCCTATCAATTTCCAGAAAATGAAGAAAATTCTATAGATTATGGTCTCTTATTTTTAGAAAAACTGTGAGATAGCGAATGTGTTATCCCCTGTCTTGAGATATGTTTACAAATACTTGAACAATCAGATCAAAGCGAAATATACGGAGATATTATGTCTCGATATGGAGTATATCCTCTGTACCAATGACAGAAAGCAATATTGATATATACATCTGAAAAAGGAGAACAACGTGTGTATCTTTGAAATGGACTTTTAAAATCAGTGGTAGATTATGGAGAAGGTATAAATATTCTTGAAATCGATAATATACTCGTTCGAAGGGATACTGGGGAAAAAATAGGATATGTAAAAACTCCAGACTATGAATATCATGTTCTTCACACCTTAAATATGTGACAATATCTTGTGTATTGGGATATTGCACTTCAAAAATGAATTGTGTATTTTTTTAATCATGAAACTCAAGAATTTGAAAGATTTACAGACAGCAGTTGAAAGAGCTATTTTGTAGTGGGGTGGTCACAATACGGTTTTTCTGCTAAAGGAAAACATGATATAATACATATACAGTAATATTGTTTTTTTTCTTGTTTTCCATATAGTTCAACGGTTAGATTATATTAGCCCCTTTTTTTCATGTCCGATACTCAAACTCAACACATCCTCGACCAAGTCATCGACGCGTGAGTCCGTGAACTCAAAAAAAACAGAGAGCTCTCCAAAGATGCATTTCATAAAATCAAAAATGAAGTATATAGTAATTTTGATATTCCAAAGCCATTTCCGAGTATCAGGATATTAGAGCGCTATGACGAGCGAGTCGCAGCCTGAGAGTTTGTCGCGGATGAGCATTTTAGACGACTTTTACGGAAACGAGGAGTACGCAGTCTTTCGGGAGTGACGGTGATTTCACTGCTCACGAAGTTTTGGGGCTGTCCGTGAAAGTGTGTCTATTGCCCTACTTTTGAAGGACTTCCAAAATCCTACATCCCCAATGAACCTGCGGTCATGCGCGCGGAGCTCAATAAGTTTGATCCCGTGATGCAAATCCATAATCGCTTGCGAGCGCTTGAAGTGACGGGACATAAAATAGAGAAAAATGATGTGCGCATCATCGGAGGTACCTGGAGTTTTTATCCGAAAAAATATCAAGAAGATTTTATCAAAGGGATTTATGATGCCTTTAATAGCTACTATGATATGAAACCACATATCGAAAAAACTGACTTTGACCACGATAGATTTGCGAGCTTTAAACTCAAAGAAGGATTTAAAATGTATGAATCAAAAACTCTCGCAGAAGCAATAGAGAGAAACCAATCTGCAAAATGCCGAGTCATCGGGATGGCTATCGAAACCCGTCCGGACTGGATCACTCCCGAAGAAATCGTGCGACTTCGAAATTTTTGAGTGACTCGAGTCGAGATAGGATACCAAACCACCAATGATGAAATCAACACTCTCAATAAACGTGGACATGGAAATTTTGAATCTATCGGAGCGACCAAGATGCTCAAAGATGCAGGGTTTAAGGTCGTAGCACATATGATGCCTAATCTCCTCGGGAGCACTCCAGAACTCGACAAAGCTTCGATGCAAGAATGTTTTGAGAACCAACTTTTCAGACCAGACGAACTCAAAATCTACCCCATGATGGTCACGGATAAGGCTGAGCTTACAGATATTTGGAAAAACTGAGGATTTACAGCCTATGACGATGAAACGCTCATCGACCTCATGTGTGATCTCGAGATGATGATCCCCGAATATGTGCGTATCAATCGTACCTATCGAGATATCCCCGCAAGTGAGATCCTTCATGGATCAACCCTCTCCAATCTCCGACAACTCGTTGAGGACAGGATAGAAGCTCAGGGAAAAACACTCCTGGATATCCGCAGTCGAGAAATCAAAGATAAAGACAATGATCCAAGTAAAGCCGTTTTACGGACCTATGAATACGAAGCAAGCGATGGAAAAGAGTATTTTTTGACCTACGAAGATCCAGACGATAGAACGATTTTCTCTCTCTTGCGTCTTCGTATCCCCAGCAGTATCTACAAGCCAAAGTCTCAGCAAATATTTGAGATGACGACCGAGGATGCAAAGTCTCAGGCAGAAAACCGAGACCCAAACAGAGTTCTCCTCCCGAGCATTCCCCACTATCTCCCAGAACTTACTGGAGCAGCACTCATCCGAGAGATACACACCTTTGGGGATCAACTCTCTATCGGAGAAGCAGGTCATGACTTTTGACAGCATATAGGTTTTGGAAAACGACTCATCGCAGAGGCAGAGAGACTCACTCAAACTCACGGGATTTCAAAAGTTGCCGTGATTGCAGGAGTAGGAGTACGAGGATATTATGAAAAGAGAGGGTATCATCTGGAGGGGACGTATATGGTGAAAGAGCTTGTATAAGATTTGACTTTATATTTTTAAAAAGATATATGGGTCGAAAGATTGGATGACCTGTAAGGCTTTCAGAGGCTTGAAATGCGTGACCAAAAAATGGAGCAGAAAGATAAGAAGTAAAAAGAATTTGAACTGAATATGATGCACTTGATATTCCTAGACAAATAGATTGAGTGCTCGGAGAAATTTGAGAAAGATTATGAAATAGAAACGATTCAAATGCAAACTAAAAACCCTCGGCTAAGCCGAGGGTTTTTAGTTTTTAGTTACAAGGTTTATTGATTGTTTTGAAAGAATATTTTTCTACTTTATACTGATTTCAATAATTTCATTTTTCTTATAAGTTTTTTCTAAAAATTCTAAATTAACTGCATGGAAATTTATTTTATCTAATTCTTCTAAATTCATTTCTTTTCTCATAACTCATATAACCTCTTCCATTTTTTTTGTTAACTCATTTTCATCAGCTATTTTAGTTGAAGATAGATATAATGCTGATTCAATAGCATGAACTAATTCTTTTGATGCAAAAGGTAAAATCTCATTATTAAATCTATCTATTAGTTTATTTGATCTTTCTAATGCTTCATTATATGTTATTCATGGATCAGATAAAAAAGGTTTAAACAAACTAATTAAATCACTGTAACTTTTATATTTAATAAAGATATAATTTTTATAATCCTCCATTTTTTTATCGATTTTTGATTCGATTGATTTTTTTAAATATATTTGAAAACTGATATTAGCAATCGAAATTAAAATAATAAAAATCCATAAAATAAAATTTTCCATATTATGTTTAAATAAGGAAATAAAAATATTTATAATTTCGTCTATATTTTAATTAATATATTTTCCTTCTTAAAATATATTTCCTCTACTATACTCTCCCAACAAAAAAACTCCAAAACCAAAAAACATTTTGTGTCAAAAAGATGTGGAAAGAAAGATTTTTGAAATCGCTTTTTTCTGCTACAATAGAAAAATATTATTTTTTGAAACAGAAAAAACTATGAGACAAGTTGTACGCGCACTCCTAAAAAATGAAGGAGGAAAATATCTCCTCGTGATGCACCATAAATCGGATACGTGGACTCTACCAGGAGGACATATGGAAAAGGGAGAAAACCTGCATACGGCTCTGAAACGAGAAATCAAAGAGGAGTTCAACCTCAAGATAAAGTTTTTGGGTGAAAAAGATGATTTTGGAGTAGAGTCTATCAAGGAGCAAGTCCTGCCAATTTCGATGTATCGTATCCACTACGAATCAAAAAAATTTGGAGACGTGAAAAAATATGAATATATTTTCCACGCTCAAGCGAAGAATATCGAAAAGCTCAAAATCCAAGAAGAGGAAATCAAAGATTTTGTTTGGATGACTCCAGAAGATATTTTGAAGCTCGAAAACATATTCCCACAAATCCCGATGATGCTCAAAAAAGTTATTTCTTAAATAACTCTTACCTAATTCCACACAACACCTCTCTCAATTCTCTCCTACTAGGAGAGATGAGAACACAATTTGCTACTCGCTCCTTTCTCCCTTTGGGGGAAAAGTTGGGATAGGGGGAATGGGAATTCAAGTGAGAGTTTCTCTCCTATGCACCTCACCAAACTCCTCCTTATCCTCCTGTTTTTTACACTGCCTCTCGTGCATGGAAATCTCCTTCCGACACTGGGGATTCACTTTTCACTTTCTGTTTCCGGAAACTTTGAGTTCACGAAAGTCATGTTTTTTAACATCCTTTCTGGACTCATTTTTTTAAGTTTTTTTGGGGAAAGAGTTCATAAATTGTACCTCGCTCCTTTCTCCCCTTGGGGGAAAGGTTGGGATAGTGGGATTACCTGGAGAACATTTGGTATAGGGGGATTTTTTCTCATCCTCTTTCTCTCCACCCTCTTCTCAACATCCTCATTTATCTCGCTTATCGGAGATACAGAAAAGTGACATACAGCTCTTATGTATCTTAATCTTTTAGGATTATTTTTCATTCTCAAAAGCCTCGAAAAATCATTTCTACAAAAACTTATTTTCACTTCGATCTTTTCTGGAATATGTTTTTCTATACTCGTAATCAAAGAATTTTTTCTGCCAAGTTTTGACTACGGAGATCTCGCAAACCGAGCTTTATGAAGTTTTGGACATCCGAACTATCTTGCTGGATATCTGCTTCTTGTATTGCCTTTTGTCTTGTGTCAAAAATGCAGCCTCTTTCCCTTAGACTTAAGGGAAAGAATTCAAGTATGGGTTATGTTTCCCCTCATACTCCTCACTCTCCTCCTCTCCAAATCTATAGTTGCTCTATTTCTAGCTCTGTGATATATCATTTACACTCTGTTGTCTGCTCTCTCTCCTTGCAGGAGACAAGTGAAGGAAGGAGTGCTTGCACGACTATCCTGAAGTTGAAGCGTAGTAGAGTTGGAGAGAGGTATCGCGTGATCTCAGAAAAACTGAAAGAAAAGTATCGTAGCTATAATTTTTCTTTGAGTTTTCTCTTTTATATCTCTCATACTTCTCATCTTCTATTTTCCTGAAAAACTCCACTCTTTTCTCTCGAGATTCTATCTCTGGGAAACGACTCTGCGAATCATTTTTTCTGATGTGAAAATATTTTTCATATGAGCTGGAGCAGAGACACTTCCCTATTTTTTCGATAGTTTCAAAGTCCCCGAAGTATACATCTATGAAAACTTTTGATATACTGCAGACCGCGCTCATAATTTTTTCCTCGATATATGGTTTCAATTCGGTATATTTTGAGTGTTTCTCTTCTTATACCTTATTTTCTCCCTTTGTAAAATGGAGTACCCGAAGGGGGAGGGATTCTGCAGTCTCGTTTCATCCACGAAGGAGGAAGGATTATTTTCTTCTTCGACAAAAATCTCACTGCTTTTATTTCTCCTATTTGGGATATTTCACTACTTTTCGATTTCGAGTTATGTAGTTTGAGTGTTAATATTAAGTATCTCTACACCAGACACCTCTATCCAACTTTCCCCTGCCAGGGGAAAGAGCAAGCTACAAAATGTTGTTTCACCTCTCCTGGCAGGAGAGGATAGGGAGAGGTCTTGTGTGGAAACTGCTTGGGATAGAAGTGTTTTATGATTTTTTCTCCTCCTCATGACTCTCATCTCCCTCACTGGATCCTATTTTTCACTGCAACTCTATCGAGCTGAGCTCGCTTTTGCATCATGAAATACAAAGCTCGCACAAGAAATATTTTCTCATCCAAAATATCTCATCGAACTGTGAGAGTATAAACAAGCTCAAAAACTCGAGTGAATCCTCTCTTCTCAAAACCTCAAAGAGCAGATTCTGACAGAGCCTGAGAGACTCCAAAACTGTGATACCCTCACCTGAGTCTTTCCTTCTGTGGAACATCATTTCTATTGTGGAGATATTTTCTGGAAGCTATGAAAACAAGATATTGCAAAAAAATATTATAGACAAGGTCTTCAAAAACTTCCAGATCTATGGGAGAGTGATTCTGCCTATTGGCAACAATATTTTGTCCATAAAAGTATTACGGGACATCGATTTTTTTCTCCAAAATTTTCAGATATTTCTGAGATTTTGCAAAAACTCGAAATCCCGATAAAATGAAAAAAATAATTTTTGAGAAAAATATATGTTAAAAATCTGAATCCTTGACTCTGGTATGGGAGGGCATTATGCTCTGCTTGATATAAAGTCACACTTTCCACAATACGAGTACGAAACCTATTTTGATCACGAAAATGCTCCCTATGGAAACCGTCCCTGAGACGAGATATTTGCGCTTACGGAAACAGGCTGTCTCGAACTCTGGGGTAAAGGTTGCAATCTGATTCTGATAGCATGCAATACCGTCAGTGCCGAAACTCTCAGACGTCTTCAGGATACCTATAATGGCAAAAAGATTTTAGGATGTATCATCCCCTCTTGCGAAGTTGCGGTTGAAATATCTAATGGAAAGATAGGGCTTATCGGAACCAAATTTACGGTGAACTCAGGCAAATACGAACGTGAAATCAAAAAGCTTTCTGCACATCACGAACTTTTCCCTCTCGCAACTCCCGAACTTGCTGGCTATGTCGAAAAAGGAATTGCGATGCATCGATATACGCTTGAGTATCTTGATTTGCGTATTGAAGAACTTTTACAGAAAGGCATTGATACGATTATTCTTGCCTGTACGCACTATACTGTCTACTATGAATATATATCTGTCAAGTATCCAGCACTCAAAATAGTCGACTCAGCTCGTACACAAACGATAAAACTTGGAGCATATCTCGAACGTCATCCTGAACTTTTTCAAGCCTAAAATACTTGCTCTCTGCAGGTATTTTTTTATACTCTTTCTATATTACATCTTCTCTTTCTTCTATGAAAAAAGGCATATCTGGAATTATTGGAATAATGGGATTTCTCTTTCTTTTTTCACACGTTGGATATGCAGCAAATACTTCTTATATCGATGAAGCTTGTTTTCAAGAGAAAGCAATACTGAGTCCTTCTGAAGAAATATTTATTACAGCACCATATCAGGATATCTTTGCAACTCAATGAGGTCAGGAACTTGAAATATTTTTCTATGATTGGAAATACAAATATATCCCATTTTCTAGCAATATCTCACAACAAGAAATCGCAAGCAGCTACAAAAACATATA
>JAMIGJ010000036.1:0-5505 GCA_035905775.1 Candidatus Altimarinota bacterium | reverse complement strand
TTTTCTTGGCAAAAATCATTTTTTGATGTAATTATCCGAAATGATGAACAATTGCAAAAAACACGAGAATATATTGTGAATAATCCTGCGAAATGGGATGAAGATGTAAATAATCCAAAGAATTTTAAATAAAGCCAAATTTTGGCTTTATTTTTTTGTAGAAAGGATAGAATGAAAGAGAATATCCTAAAATAATATTATGAAAATAATCCTTCTCCACCCCTCTCTCCGAAAAAACTCTCTCACTGCAGAAATTTTACATGAATTTCAAAATTTGCTTTCAAAAAATGAAGTGTATGAAATCGAAACGATAGACCTCCGAGAAAAGCAACTTGAGTTTTGTGATGGACGAGAACTCTTGGCATATAACAGCGATTTACAGGAAATATATCAAAAACTCAAATCTGCAGATATCGTCATTCTTGGTTTTCCCGTATATCACTATGGAATTTCGGGAGTGCTTAAAAATCTCCTCGATATCTGTGGAGAGGCTCTGATTGGAAAGAAAGTATGAGTTATTGTCTCGGCACTTTTGCCAGATTGCCATATGGCTTATGAACATTTTTTTGAAAGTTTTGAGAAAAAGTATAGTATAGACACAATACAAGAAGTTCCATATATCCTCAACTGAGATTTTCAGGCTTGAAAGCTAGGACTTCTTGGAAAAGGAAAACTTCAAAAACTTGTAAAAATACTATAAATTTATGTTTTTCTTTCGATTTCTCAAACGTCTCTTTTTTTGAAGAAAACTTCATCCTCAAGATGCGAGATATTTTTTGAAGGTTCTCAAAGATATAGAATCTCTCTCCGTAAAAGAGCAAATAATCCAGTATGATATTGTGTATCACAAAATTCTTCAAAAGCTTGGATATGGTTGAACTTTTTGAGATATTTTGAAGCGAAATCCCAAAGAAATCTCTGATATACAAGAAATCTGGAGACTCCATAAACTCAGAAATACCTTAGTTCATGAATTAGATTTCATATGAAAAAATCTTCCAGAAGAAGCACAAAAATATAAAACACAGATTTCTTTGATGCTCAAAAAAACTTCAAAAAAATAAGATATCATTTTTGCTCAAAAAAGCCAAAAATCTTTTGACTTCAGACATCTTTTTCATATACTTCTTTCGCTTTTTATAAAAGCATAACTGCGATGGTGCTCGTAGTTCAGTTGGTTAGAACGCCAGATTGTGACTCTGGAGGTCGAGGGTTCGAGCCCCTTCGAGCACCCCATTATACGCTTTAAAGACTATATAGTGAAAATTTCAATCAAATTTTTACTACCTAATTTTTAAACGAAATTCTCGGAATTATATATAATTTTAAGCCTTTTATATATGATTCCTGGGTATGGCCCAAGAGACGGTGCGACGTCTTTCGCAAGAATTTCACCAGTATATAAAAGATTTTCCTAACTTTTTTGAAATAAAAGTCGGGAAAATTCTTGTGTTATTTTATTTTTTAATCCTGCAATGTACTATGCCAGCAAAAAAAGCAAGCGTAAACGCAGAACAAAAACTCTTTGCAGAGCTTTTTGAAAACTCTCCAGAGATTAAGTACCCAAAAGAAGGGGAAGTTATCTCAGGAACGATTGAAAAAATCGAAAAGAAAAATATCCTCGTAAATGTAAATAATCAATTTACAGGACTTGTTATCTCAAAAGAACTTGGAAATAGTGTAAATATTGATACGCTTCTTCCAGGACAGCCAATTGATGTGATGGTTCTCGGAGACTCTGTTGAAAGAGGGCTTCTTATTCTCTCACTCAAACGAGCAAATCAAATTAAGAGTCTCAATGCTCTTAATTCTAACTTTGCTTCTGGACAAGTGATGACGGTTCGACCTACCGAGGCAAATAAAGGAGGACTTTTGGTGGATATCGATGGACTCAAAGGGTTTATCCCAGTTTCACAATTGACTCCACTTCACTATCCACGTGTTGAGGGGGCTGATCCAGAAAAAATTCTTGAACACTTGAATTCTCTTCTTACGGTTGATTTCAAAGTTCGAGTTATCAATGTAGATGAAGGAGGAAAGAAAATTATCTTCTCTGAAAAAGCAGCAATTGAAGAACAAAGAACCAAAGCTCTTGAAACACTCAAAGAAGGAGATATTGTGGAAGGGGTGGTTTCTGGAATTCTTTCATATGGACTTTTTGTTACTTTTGATGGATTAGAAGGACTCGTTCACGTATCAGAAATTGATTGGGGGCATGTAAATAACCCAAGCAAATTTGCAAAAGTTGGTATGAAGGTAAAAGTAAAAGTAATTGGTCTTGATTCTGAAAAGATTTCACTTTCTATTAAACAACTCAAAGACAATCCTTGGGATGTGCTCGCAAAAAAAGTGAAAACAGGAGATACTATCAAGGCTCCAATTTCTCGAATCTCTCAATTTGGTGCCTTTATGGATCTTGATTGAGGAATTCAAGGTCTTATCCATCTTTCTGAAATCTCACATGCTGTGGTAAAAGACATCAGAGATTATGTGAAAGTAGGAGAAGAAATCGAAGCAAAAATTATCAACTTTGAACCAAGTAAAAAACGAATCGGACTTTCTCTCAAGGCACTTCAACCGCTTCCAGAAGGAATGAAAGAAGAATCTAAGCCTAAAGTAAAGGAAGGACCAAGTGAAGAAGATAAAATAGATGCTGAAATGGCAGGAGAAGAAAAACCAAAAAAGGCAGCTGCAAAAAAAGCTCCTAAAAAATCCGAAGCAGAAATTACTGCTGAGTAATTCATTTTATATTGAGTTAAGGCTGGGAATCTAAAGCTATTTAGAACAGCCTTTCCTCAAAAAAGTTCTTCCTAAAAGAACTTGTTTATACCTAACATAACTATCCCATGGATAAAAAAATGCTGACTGATATGTTTGAAAATCTTCTTCATATCGGAAATAAAAGTAACTATTGGAATCCTCAAATGAAGTCTTTCATCTATGGATCTACTAATGGAGTACATATCATCGATCTTACTACCACTGCAAAACAACTAGAACTCGTAATCTCTGAGCTTCAAGCACATCATGCTGCTGGAAAGAAGATTCTTTTTGTTGCTACAAAACTTCAAGCACGTGATGCGTTTGCAAAACTTGCAGAATCTACAGGTAACTACTATGTTACTGAGAAATGGGTTCCAGGACTTTTGACAAACTTTAAAACCTTGAAAGGACGTATTGCAACCTATCTTAAACTTTCTCGTGATGCGGAAACAGGAGGGCTCGATATCCTTACAAAAAAAGAAAAAGCAGGAAAGCTTCTCGAACTTGAAAAACTCGATAAAGCGTTTAAGTGAGTAAAGGAAATGAAAAAAACTCCAGATATTCTTTTTGTCGTAGATGGAGTATACGAAGGGCAAGCAGTAAAGGAAGCTCGAACTCTTGGAATTCCTTGCTATGCTATTTGTAACACCAATGGAAATCCATTTCTCGTACAAGAAGCAATTCCAGCAAATACCAACTCTGTAAAATCACTTGATTATTTAGCTCTTGCTTTGAAAGACGCTTTTAAAGCTCCAGCAAAAAAAGTTGCAAAATCAGAAGAAAAGAAAGAAGAAGCAGTGCAAGCGTAAAAAATTTCTTTTTTTGAGATTTTTTATATACTGGAAGTGTTTCTATTTTCTAATATTTTTCTATGTCGAAAACAGATAAAAAAACAGCTACTCCAGGAAATACTCCAAGTATTCTGGATCAAGCAAATATGGTGCATGCTTTAGCCTATATTCCATATTTCATTGGAGCAGTTGCGATGTATTTTCTTGGAAATACTGATAAAAAACAAGCTCTGCATCATATAAAGTATTCTGCGATGATGGCCTTTGTCGCTATGATACTCATCGTCATTTTGAAGGGATTCTTTGGTATGGTCGTAAGTATCGCATACTTGGTTATCTCGGCTCTTTTTGCCTATAAAGCATATAAAGGAGAAAAAGTAGAGGTTGAGATACTTGATGTGATAGAGGATAAAATATCAGAAAAAATACAAAAAAAATAATTCGAAACATTAATTCATTTATTTATACAATTATGCAAATTACATCAGAACTCGTAAAAGAGCTACGAGAAAGAACAGGAATCGGGATGATGGAATGTAAAAAAGCTCTGGAAGCAACGGGAGGTGATATCGAAGCTGCGATTGAAGAACTTCGAAAAAAAGGTCTTGCAAAAGCAGCAAAAAAAGCTGATCGTGAAGCACTTGAGGGAGGACTTCGAGTAGTTTCTGAAGGAGGAACCTCTTATATTATCTCTGTTTCATGTGAAACAGACTTCCTTGCTAACTCTGAGAGATTTAAATCTATGCTTGATGCTGTGGTTGATTATCTCAAAACACACGGAGCTGATTCACGAGAAGGAGCACAAAAACTTCTTGAATCAAACTATTCGCTTGAGATGGGAGAAAACCTCCAAATCAAGGATTATGAAGTGATGCAAGGAGGAGTAAGTGCATCTTACGTTCACTCAAATGGAAAACTAGCAGCAGTTATCGTTGCAGATGCTGGAGCAGATGAAACAAAACTCAAACAAGTGGCAATGCACGTAACTGCTGCAAATCCTGAGTATCTCTCTCCAGATGAAATCTCTGAAGAAGTAGTAGAAAAAGAAAAATCTATCCAACTCGAGATGATGAAAAATGATCCAAAAATGGAAGGAAAACCAGATGAAGTACTTCTCAAGATTATCGATGGAAAAATGGGGAAATTCAAAGGAGAAATTTCTCTTCTTGAACAACCATTCGTTATGGATCCAAATGTAAAAGTAAAAGATTTTCTTGGTTCAAGCAAAGTTACGGCATTTAAAAGATATTCTATTTAATGCATCTGCAAAGAGAGTTATGCTTATTTTTCAAAAGCCTTGTAAAATTATAAAGCAAAACTTTCTTTCCTGTATGCTTGTTGCCTTCACTTTTTAAAATATAGTATTCCGCATATGCCTGCGGAATCTCTAGGCCTATAGTTCAACGGTCAGAATTCAGGACTCCAAATCCTGCGATCTAGGTTCGATTCCTAGTGGGCCTGCCATATATGATTTGAAAAAATCTCTCGCAAGAGAGATTTTTTTATGCGTGAAATATGTAGTAAGATTATTTAGGTAACTTTAATTGCTTTTTTCAATAAAATTGCTATTTTAAGAGAGCTAACAAATTAAACTTATTTTTCTACAAAAGAGGGTAGTAAAGGGCAACTTATGTTGTCATTTCTCCTTTATCCTTTTTTGTGGTAGGGCGAGTTTGATTTGTTAGCACACATCAAAGGCTCATAAGTTGTCCTTTTTTGTTTGTCTATTTATAATTTCACTTATTTTATATGAAGAAAATTATTTTTTCTATGTTTCTCTTTATTTTGATATCACCAACAATTTATGCAAATGCAGGAATTTGTGACAGTAATCGAGATATTGAAAGTTGTAAAGTATATTTATTAGAGAATCAAAAGGTATTAGAATCTCAATTGCAAGAGTTACAAAAGAATCAAATTAATAATAAAATAAATGAGATAATCGCTAATT
>JAMIGJ010000035.1:0-10667 GCA_035905775.1 Candidatus Altimarinota bacterium | reverse complement strand
ACCCACCATTTTCTCCCAGCTTCGGGGACTGGCGCAATTGGCTAGCGCACACGCTTTGTGAGCGTGGGGTTGTGAGTTCGAGTCTCGCGTCCCAGACCATTTGAACACTTTAAAAAACACTTCTTGAAAAAGAAGTGTTTTTTTGTGGTTTATTTTCCACTCTTCGTTCTATTACACATCTTACACAGCATCTGACAATTTTCTGCGGTAGTTTTTCATCCCTCGTGCCAAGGTTTTATATGATCAGCCTCCATCTCTTCAAAGTCAAAATGCTCTTTGCAGTGAGTACAAATTCCCTCTTGTCTCTCGTATGATTCTCGTTTTTGTTTGTCGGTAAATGCTCGAATACTCAAATATTTTTCATTTCGTGTGAGGATATAACTATAAATTCAAGATTTTTTCGTCACATCTTCATCTTGCATGAGTTTCACGATTTCTTCTTCGAGTTTTTTTGCATCGTATATCTCATCTTTAAACTCATTATAGAGTTCCCCCCAAGAAACTCCTTTCATTTCTTTTCGATAGTTTGGAAATACGGAAGTTCCCCAAGTAATCACCGATTGAAAATATATCCAAAGAGCCGTAGCATTTACATCATGTTGGTGTTTCGACATATAGACTTCTATATTTCCCCCAGAAATCCAGTCAATCGCAGTTTCAAAATATTCTTGTCTATTGGCTGAACCTGTGAGATAATCCCCTCCTATTCCGTAGGCTGGACATCCATTTTTACTAAAATATCTCTTTGCATCTGTAACCCAAGAACCTGAATATACGGCATTTCTCAGTTCTTGTTCGGTGAGTTTTTCTCCTGCGATATTGATAATACGAAACCATTCGAGCTTTTCACTTTCTGTTCCCGTACACAGATACACCATCAGTTTATAGTTCAAAATCTGCTCTTTCTCATCGTTCGTCAAATTATGAAAGTATCGAAATGTATGAGAAAAAACTCCACTGACATATTGGCAAATACTTATCGTTCTCTGCTGTCCGTCTATCACTTCATATGTTCCGTCTTCTCGTACTGCCCAGTACATCACATTGAGTGGAAAGTTTTTTGTAAGAGTCATTATAACTGCGTCTCTTTGTTTATCCTTGTAGATAAATTCTCTCTGATATGCAGGTCGAATATCAAGTTTTCCTCCATATCCCACCACTCCATTTTCAGCATTATCCATGTATCACTCCGTGAGTTCTCGCACGGTGATTTCCTTGAGTTCGATTTTCATAGCAACAAATATTAAGAAGTAAGTTTTTTATTTTTTATAAGTATTCTAAAATATGGACATTTCCCATTCACTGATAAATCTTTCTCATCGTTTCATTTTCTAAATTTCACTATCTCAAACTGCTCTGGGTTATATTTATCCATAAAAGTTATTGGCACTCCCATCACTCAAGCATAATCCATAGGAATATCTTTCGTTACATCAATATTTATAGCATCGTAATTATCATACTTTGGGTATTCTGATTCGTTTCAATAATATTTTTTATAGAGAATTAAGTCTTCGTGTCTTTCTTTATAATCGAGATTTGTAAACCACCTCACTCCTTTTACACGGATATATTTATTTCATTGCTCATCAATTCTACTACTTGCTGCATTGAGCTCATAATGTTCTGGAACTCGAAATTCTCTATCTCAGCTATGAATACTATGTCCGAGCCATATTTTATTTTCTTTAATGAGCTTAAATATCTCTTTATAGGTGAGTGCATTAAGATTTCCAAGTATCACAAATTTTTTATCGTATTGCATAAGTTGTGCCACATATTCTCGAAAAAGAGAAAATGGTGGATTCGTTACAACGATATCTGATTGTTTCAAGAGTTCGATACACTCCAAACTTCTAAAATCTCAATCTCAAGTCATTTCTTGAATTCATATTTCTTCGGGATTTGGAATACTATTCCCATTTTTATCCCCATTATATTCTAAATATATTGCTTTTTCTATCGTATTTTCACTAAAAAGTTCAGGCTGATTATTTTTATAACAGGTGGTTATAAGTTTTTTAAGTCTGAGATGTTCAAAATTATATGAAAAATAGTGGAAAAAATTACTCACTCTCGGATCATCACAATTACAAAAGATAGTTTTTCCAATAAAATGTTCTTTATAATGCCCTATTTCCTTTTCTATATCTGCCAGTTGCGTATAAAACTCATCTTTTTTAGCTTTATTTGCATTTTTTAAATTCGCATTTCACGATTTTTTTTCCATATAAAAAGCATATTTAAAAATAAATATGCCAAAATGAATCACTATAATTCAGTGATAATAAAAGAAAATTGGGTGTTTTAGCAAACAAAAAAAGGACAACTTAGTGTGCTTCTATGTTCGCCAAAACACCCTCTACTATTGAAAGTCAAAAGAAGAGCTAGAGCAACTAAGTTGCCCTTCACTAACTTACAATAGTAATTTTTGGGTATTTTGGCTTCCTTACTTTATCAAAAAACCCTGTGTTTGCAAGAAAAACTTTTTACACATAAAAACATCTCTCATTTCTGAGAGATGTTTGGGAAAATATTTATGAAGAAATAGAATCATTGAGATTTTCTAACTTTCTTTGAATATCTTCAAACTCTTGAATCGCAGTAGAACGAAATCAAGCTCCATCTAATCCTTCTGGAATTGGCATAAAAACTTTTATTCCTTTTTGTGTAAAATTTTCTTCAATCAGTTTCAGGAAATATTTATTACTATCAAAACTTGAATGAAAACGAAAAGATATTTTTTTATTTTGAGCTCGTTGTATTTGCCGAATGATGATATTTCCATCTGTATCAATATCATAGCTCATACTTACAGCTGGATATGTTTCGTTATCTTTTTCTCTTTTATATTTTAATACTACAGCATACTGACCAGCAAGTGTGTTTTGTTGATTATATTTTGAACCCATAGATTCTTGACGAGCATCTTGTTCTCATCCCAAAATTTCAGCAATAATTCTTTTCGTATCAATCATCTGACACTCATGAGCACGAGGTTTTCTCGTAAATCACTCATACTCAGGAAGATGTAAATCATGAATATCAAAAGACATACTCTCAAGCATTAAAAAACTATATGATATACTATATCATATAGTTTTTTATTTCACAAAAATATTTTACGCTAAATCCAAATACTGATCTATTCGTATCTGCCACACAAACTCATCCACATGCGATACAAGGATCATCGCTCCTTCATATTGATCGAGCGCTTTGGCTATCACGGGAATATGTCGGAAGTTGATATGGTTCGTTGGCTCATCGAGTATGAGAATCCCTGGTTTCAAGAACATGAGTCGACAAAACGCAACGAGTCATTTTTGTCCTTCAGAGAGGTCTCCGATACGAGCCTTCATGATTTCCCCAGTAATAAGAAAACCCGCAGCTTTTGAGCGTAAATCCTGTTCGGTCATCTCTTCGGCAGCTTCACGCAGACAGTCATAGACTGTTTGATTGAAATCAAGATTCGAAAAATCCTGTCGATAATATCCGATTTTTACCCCATCTGCGATTTTGACTCCGTCCTCTGCTCCAGAAACGATTTTTTCTAAGAGAGTTGATTTCCCTATTCCATTTGGACCAGAAAGCAGGAGATGATCATCTTTTCGAAGCTGCACTTCTTCATCTCGTACGATGACTTCGTCATTTTTTATGATGTGTACGGAGTGGATTTCTAGGAGAACTCCCCCAACTCATTCTTGCATCGGAATCGTAAAATCTCGAATCGTCTTATCTTCTTTTCGGACATCGACGATTTCATCCTCCATCTCATCTGCGGCTTCACGCATCTTTTTTGCGACGAGACGTAGTTTCCCTCCTTTATGGGCAAATTTTTCTGCCTGTTCTTTTTTCGCTTGGGCTTCTTTGGCAAGTCGCGCGTTGGCCATATTTTCTTTCTCGATATTTTTCTTAATTTGCTCTACTACATCGTGATAATCCCCGACATATTGCTCTACTTTTTTAGTGTGTACATCGAGATACAAAACTCCATCTGTAAAACTATTGAGAAACTCTGCATCATGCGAGATAACGAGAACCGTTTTTTTATAGTTTTGCAGAAAAGTCGTCAGGTGCCAAATCCCCTCGCTATCCAGGTTATTGGTTGGCTCATCCAAAAGTAAAATATCTGGATTTTGTATAAGTGCCGCAGCAAGCAGGAGTCGAGCCTGTTGTCCTCCTGAAAAAGCAGATATTTTTTTATCGAGTGGAGCTTTAAGGTTTACGACCTCAAGGATCTCAAAGATCTGTTTATCGATATTAAATACCGAATCATCGTTAAAATACTTTCGAAAAAATGCCTGAACCGTAAGTTCTTTATCCTCTGGAAGTACCACTTGGTAGGAAGTTGCGATTTTTGCTTTAAGATCAACATTGATGACTCCTGAAACTTGCTTGAGTCATCCATTAATGAGTTTAAAAATAGTGGATTTTCCGGCTCCATTTTGCCCCATAAGGGTGATTTTTGATCCCTTTCGGACATTGAAGCTCACATCCTCAAGCATCGGTTTTTTGATATCATAGTGAAAATCTACTCCCTTAAAGGAGATAACGGTTTCATTTCCTGTGCTCACAATACAAAAATTTATAAATAAAATACGCGGGGATTATAGAGAAAATTCTCAAAAAAGAAAGATTTTTCTACATCTTCTCTATCATCCTTGGATTAATTTGCATGATATTTATCGGAAAAAAGTCTCACTGACAAGAAAGCTGAAAGAGTGAATCCACTCTCGCACCCTCAAAATGATGAATCATCGTGATATCTCGAAGGGTGAGCTTTGAAAACTTTTGAAATTTTGCTGTTTCTCACAGTGAGCCATCTGCTGCAAGTTCATACATCCCCCCTTGGTACCAGCGAACTTTTTTGCCATCAAGGGTGATATCATAATGTGCTAAAAGAGGCTCCAGAGTCTCAAATACTACTGTATCACAGGCAAGGGTATCTGAGAATATCTGCTTTGAGCTTTTCCCTTGTGTATCTGTATGGAGAGAAAATGCAAACTCCGACATCCCAAGATTTTTGACGATGTGCGAATTGGCATATCCATATTTTCCAAGTGCTCCCGCAAAGGCTGTATCTCAATAGAGAAAGCCGATATCTCCCAAAAGCGCTTCTTCGCGAAAGGCTGCTGCAAAAAATAGTTCCAGATCTCAGAGTGTGATTTTTTGCCAGAAATCTTTTGCTTGCACCGAAAATTTCTCACTCACATCCACGAGCACCTTTCCTCCTACATACGCATAGGCATACGGAAGCTCCCATGCATCGGCTGCCGTTTTAGAAACTGGATCCATCATCCCAATCGTGATCGGAGCAGAAGCATCCCAGAGCTTTGCCGAGAGTTCATAGAGAAAACCAGCACAAAGGTATTTATCTGCGTTTTCTCCCTTAATCAGTGCTGGAGCAGAGTGAAACTCTCGAGCATTTTTTATAATCGCTTTCCCTTCTGGTTCTAGGGTAAATTTGGTACTGCTATAATCTTTCAGCGCAAAATCTCCTCCAAATATCTTCGCTTGAGGAAAAATTTTTGCAGCTTCAATAGCCTTTTGTGCCTCTAACTTTTGCTCCTGCCAAGCCCCATATATCTGCCATCCTACGAAAAAAATATTCCCCAAAAGGGACACTCAGAGAAGTCAGAGAAGAAATTTTTTCTGCATAGAATAATAGCTCCATAAAATATGGGGCTATTATAGGAAAAAAGGAGAGTTGAGCAAGGATATATTATTCCACCGTCACACTCTTTGCGAGATTGCGTGGTTTATCTACATCTCGACCGAGAGACTGCGCGAGATAGAGCGCAAAGAGATAGCTAGCGACCAGTGAGGTAAATACTGCGATGAGCTCAGAGCTTTCTGGAAGCTCGATTGCATCAGTATAGAGTTCTTTGTGAGTGTCATTTTCTCAGATAAATCCGAGAACTGGAGCTTTTCGTGCTGAGATTTCTTGGATATTTGAAATCGTTTTGTGATAGTGTTTTCCCATAGGATTAAAGACCATGACAGGAAAATACTCTCCCACAAGTGCGAGAGGACCATGCTTGAGCTCTCCGGCTGAGTAGCTCTCATAGTGCATGTAGGAAAGTTCTTTGCACTTGAGTGATGCTTCTCCCGCAACGGGGTACATCATGTTTCGGCCCAGAACAAACATATGTTCGTAGGATGCATATTTTTTTGCGAGCTTTTCTATATAAGGACCTTTCATGAGGACTTCAGAGAGAAGATCTGAAAGTCCTGAAAGTTCAGAAATAATCTCTCGAACTTCAGAGATTTGCATGTCTCGTTTTGCCCCAAGAGCGAGTGCCATCGTGAGGAGCACTCCCACTTGTGCGATGACATTTTTGGTACTCGCAACTCCAACCTCCACTCCAGCATGACTATAGAGTCCCATATCTGCCATGCGTGCAATGGTAGAACCAACTACGTTAACGATCCCAAAAGTTTTACATCCTTTTGCTTTTACGATTTTCATCGATTCTCGTACATCTGCGGTTTCTCCTGATTGGCTCAAAAATACATAGAGGGTTTGCATGTCTGGGAGAAAAGTATCGGCCAAAAATTCACTACTGATAATCGTTTGGCTTTCTATCCCTGCATATTTTTTGAAAAAATATCCTCCGATACTTCCCGCATACGAACTTGATCCTGAAGCGATAATACAGATGCGAGAGATTTCCATATCTGCGAGAGCTTCCAACGTTTCATTGTGAATCGTTTTCCCTGCAAAGTCGATACGTCCAGAAAATACATTTTCCAGTACGGTTGGAATTTCAAAAATTTCTTTTTCGGTAAAGCTTGAAAATGCTCCCAGATCATCGATTTTTACTCCTGCCTCCATCTTTTCTGCTTCGCGTTTTACGCTTTCCCCTGCCATATAGATCGCAAATTTTGTGTCTTGGATGATGACCATTTCGTGATCTTCGAGAATCGTATAACTGTCTGCAAGGCTTGCAAGTGCGTTGACGTCACTGGATATATATATCCCATCTTGAGCTGTTCCGACGATGAGTGGACTCCCAAGCTTTATCCCGACGATGACTCAAGGATTTTCTCGATCTATCACGGCAAGAGAATAGGCTCCTACGAGTCTTTCTGAAACTTTTTCCATGGTTGACTTGAGGTTTCCATCATAGAGAGATTCGATGAGTTTTGCAACTACTTCGGTATCTGTTTGTGAGTAAAAAGTATATTTCCCTTCAAGGTCTTTTTTGAGTTCTTTGTAGTTTTCAATAATTCCATTATGCACGATATAAAATCGTTCGTTTCCAGAAATATGAGGATGTGTATTTGCTTCTGTGACTCCTCCGTGGGTTGCCCAACGAGTATGAGCAATACCTGTGGTATAGAGGTGTCAATCAGATTGTTTTGCATCCACTTTACTGGCAAGTGCGCTCACTCGCCCCACTGCTTTTTCGATAAATATTTCTTTCTCACGACTCAGTCCCACGAGTCATGCGCTATCATATCCTCGATACTCCAGCATTCGGAGTCCATTAACGAGTTTTTCACGACAATCTGTTGTTCCTGTATAGGCAAATATTCCACACATAAAAGAGAAAATAAGAAAGTAAAGTTATTATTGTTGTTGCTGTATTATTTTTCCTGTTGTTTGAGCAACTTGTTGAGATATAGCATCTGCTGTTTTCCTAAACTCGTTTTCAGAAATTTCTCCCCTCTCAAGTTGCATCGCAATTTCTCTCAAAGTTGGTCCTTTAGATATAGTATTTTGTGACATATAATCTTTGTAAGTATTAAAGTCGCGAAAGTATAGTGAGAATCTCTGCTTGGGTCAACTCAAAAATCTCCTGACTGTTGTCTAGTTGCTCCCCTGAAATACTACGTTTTTCCCCTATATAGAGGGCAATACGACGCTCTAAAAATATGTGAAAGATTTCTTGGAGAAGTCCTGAATCTTTGGCAGAGGTAAAAAATTTTGCAAGTGCTGCGTGATCGATATGAAATTCTCCTGAAAGACTTCTCCATGAATGTTTTTGCGTCGCATACTTAATACTCGCTTTTGAATATATGATAGGAGAATGCGTACGTGAAACAAAACCGTATTTTTTGCAGATACGATCTATTTTATTATAATCTTTTGGCTGCAGGAGATGAAAGCGGAGTATCCACATTTAGAGTTTGGTTGCGATATGTATTTTTGCCTCTCAGGCTGTACCATGAGTTTCTATGAGATACTCAGGATTCTCGGGAAGTGAGAAAACATAGGAGATAAGACGTGTTCCAGGTTTTGTCTCCTGTAAAAATTTTGGAAGTATTTTTGCTGCGAGTTTTTCAGGCATCCCAAAAATATAGAGTACATCATAGCGTGAAAAATCCTCTTTGAGTGCATTTGCGAGCTTGATACAGAGATTTTTTTGAGGAAAAAAGAGCTGCTTGATATATCCAAGAAAAAATACTGGCAACGCAAGCTCAATCCCATAAATTTTATTTCCGGGAAATTTTTTTGCAACCGCGCGACAGACTCGAGCATCACCGCATCCAATTTCTCAGAAAGATTCTCACTTTTGCAATGTGAGGATTTCCAAAAGCCTCTGTATATCTCTCTTTCGAGTTGGGACCCAAGGAGCAAGCGAAACACCAGCATACACGATCGGAAGCGAAATTCAGAGTAATATCCATCCCCACATACTATTATTTTTTCAAAAAGTATTTTTTATACTATACGCAAAAAAGATACTTGTACAAAAAAATCCTGCTTTTAGGGCAGGATTTTTTGCTATCGTATGTAGATGTGACCGTCTTTTACTGGCTCAAGATCTTCATTCACCCATCTTTTATTGAGATATCTGTTGTAATAGCTGTCATCGTAGTAACGAGCATTATAGTAGCAGTCATCATAGCGAGAAGATGACTCATAACATGAGTAGTACTGCGTGTCATAAAAATAGCTATAATTTTTATTTCGTTTGCTTTCGTAGTACATTCTTTGACCATACTCATTGTAGTAGTAATCATAGTATATTTTTCTGTCGTCTTCATAGTCGAGAATATCCTGTGTTATTTCATCGATGATTTCATCCAGTTCTTCCCCTCGATCTTCGAGATAGTCATACTCTTTTTGAAGCTTTCTTTCGAGTTCTTTTGCGTATCGTGAACTGTAAGCATCCAGATTTCGAAGTTCTCTGTAGATTTCATCTTTTCGATCTTCTATAAAATTTTGTTCATTTCGAAATCGACGAAGTTCATCTCGAAGCATTTCTTCGTAGTCTGAGCTATTATAGTACCCATTTCGAGTGTAAAACGTAGTTGCATTTTTATAATTATATCCTCCTTTATAGTAGTCATTGGCAAAAATTGTTTCTTGTTGTGTCCTATCATCCCAATAATACCGTGAAGTATTATACGAATTGCTGCTGGAAGAAGATGTATTTGTTTTTGTATTTTTCACTCCAGGAAGAGCCTCAACTGTATCAGGATCTTTTTGGCTACTCTTTACATAGCTATCGAGTGTCCCATTCATATGATACTCAAAAAGACCTGCATGAGTTCCTGAAATCAAGAGAAAAGAGAGAATCAAAGAAGCAAGTATCTGTTTCATAGAATATATGTTTACAAAATATATATTTATGTTATAGATATTTTTAAACAAAATGCAAATCTTTTTTAAAAAATCTTTTTAAAATAAAAAAATCCTGCTTGAAAGCAGGATTTTTTTACTTGCGTAAATCATAGAGTTTGAGTTGCGCTATCGATTTGAGGAGCATATCCTCTGCCTCGATAAACTTTTCCATATCGATACGATCTTGCGCATTTTTGTATTTTTCCATGAGTTCGAGCGCTCTTGCCTTCGCAAGTTCTGCTTGGTCAAGATCCACTTCTTCTACATCGATGAGCATATCAGACATCACTTTTACGGAGCTGTTGCTCACCTCAATGACCCCCGTTCCAATGGCAAAATCTTCACGTTTTGTCATATTATTTTCATCCATATACTGGATATAGAGGACAGATGGAGCCAGAGAAGCTATCATCGGAGCATGTTTATCGAGGATGGTCACCTCTCCCCCTTTCGTCATCACCGTCAGTGAGGTCACATGATCATGAGAAAAATTTTCTCCAGAAAATGAAAGAACTTTTAGTTTCATAGGAAATAATTATTTTTTACTGTCTTCAAATGCTTTTACTACATCATCAATCGATGCCTTGTACATAAAGAAATTTTCAGGGATAGCATCCATTTCTCCGTCGATGATTTTTTTAAACCCTGCAACGGTATCAGAAAGTTTTGCGTATACTCCAGGAGTTCCAGTAAATTGTTCTGCAACGAAGAATGGTTGAGAGAAGAATTTTTGGATTCTTCGAGCTCGTGCTACGGTTTTTTTATCTTCTTCTGAGAGTTCATCCATCCCGAGGATTGCGATGATATCTTGAAGTTCTTTATATTTTTGAAGGATTCTTTGTGCTTCACGAGCGACATTATAGTGTTCTTGCCCTACAACACTTGGATCAAGTACGGTAGAAGTTGAGTCAAGTGGATCAACGGCTGGATAGATCCCCAACTCAGCAATCGAACGATTGAGTACTACCGTTGAGTCAAGGTGTGAAAAGGTCGTTGCTGGTGCTGGATCCGTGAGATCGTCCGCTGGTACGTATACTGCTTGAACCGAAGTGATAGATCCATCTTTGGTTGAAGTGATTCGTTCTTGAAG
>JAMIGJ010000034.1:0-23273 GCA_035905775.1 Candidatus Altimarinota bacterium | reverse complement strand
TGGAATCGTTCTTTTGAAAGATCTTTTTATTTTTTGAAATGAAGCAAATTTTGATATTCAAAGTATTATGCATAAACCAATTTATTTTAATGAGAGTACTTATACATATCAAGTTCTTGAAGTATTTAAAAAAGAGAGAATCCATTATGGAATTGTGGTAGATGAATTTTGAAGTATTGAGGGTATTATCACAATGGATGATGTAGTAGATGCACTTGTCTGAGATATCAGTGAAAACCATCAAGATGAATATCAAATTATCCAAAGAAATGAGAATTCTTGGCTCGTTGACGGTCAGTATAATTTGATTGATTTTGAAAGATATTTTGATATAACTCTTCCAGATGAACATCATAATGAGTTTACAACCGTTGCAGGACTCATAATCCATACTACGAGTAGAATTCCCGAAGTCTGAGATACTACCAGTATAGAATGACTCGATTTAGAAGTAGTAGATAAAGATGGACTCAGGATTGATAAAATTTTGGTTACAAAAAAGTCTCCTGAAACACCTTCTCTGAAATAACCTTTCTCTGGTCATTATTGTGAAATTTGAGCATTGTATCTGAGATAATCACTCCAAATGGCTTTCAGAGTTTCTGAAAGCTTTTTTGTGTTCGAGGCAGAAATATTTTTTTGAGAAATGATTCGAGGAGATTTCATAATAATGAATTTTTACTGCGAGAAGCACCAAAAACTTTTTGGTGAGCAGAAAACTCCTCAAACTCATACCAGGTATTTTCAGCGAGAAATCTTTCAAAACACTGATGTGGATTATATATGGGAACCAGTGTTTCTATCCAATACGCGAGATATATATCCTGTTCTATAGCAATACTTGAAAAATCAAGAGCTTCTTCTGTGATAAAAAATGAAAGACAAAACTTTCCAGCATGCTTCGTGCTGGTTTTTCTTTCCCTGAAAAGTGCAAAAATAAAAGTAATGATGATGCGCACCGTCCAAAGACGATTTTTTTGTGTTATGACAAAAAGATCAATATCAGAATCTTTGTGACAGGCATGCATCGCAAGAGAATTACACACACAAACGCAGAGGATTCATGGAACATAGTGAAAAATTTTCTTGTATCTTTCAACTTTTTTCCAGAGTTCTTCCTCATATTTTCAGGGATTTTCTTTTACGGCTCAATACTGTTTCAACCTTGAAATGTCATTTTTTGAAAAAAACTGCATAAAATACTTGATTATTTTTTATATTTCTCATAGTATATGAATAACTGACAGTGAGTAAAAATTTATTTCTTTTCTTTTTTGTATGAGATTTCTCTGTATTAATTGTGGTTACATCTATGATGAAGCTCTCTGAGATGAAGAAGATGGGATAGAGGCAGGGACCGTGATAGATGAAATCCCGAGCGATATCCACTGTCCAGGATGTGATGGCAGTTTCGACGATTTTTCCCCTATAGAGGACGAAGTATTGTACGCTGAAAATCCACATCACCTCAATCATCTCGAAAAAGAACATATTCCACATATCATCTATCAAGATAGTGAGCGAATCGAGATTTGTGTTGGGGAAGAAATGCATCCAACAGATGACGATCATCGTATTACTGCAGTCTATCTCGTAGATGATGAAGGGCATATCGTCGAAGAAATCTTTATCATGGAAGGAGAAGATCCAGTGGTTGAGTTTGAAATTTCAGGACTTGATTTGTTTGAAATTCGAGCCAGTTGTAATCGTCATGGACTTTGGTCTACCTGACTCATTGAAGCAGAATAAAAATATAAAAAATCTTCCATTTTTTCAAAAAATATGCTATAATAGAGCATATTTTTTATATATTGCATGCAAAAAAAGATTCTTGAAATTCTTGTAGACAAAAATAATGAAAAGGGGCCAGCTATCTTTCATGAGATACTGGTGATTTTGCATAAAGCCTTTACGTGATACTCACAAGATTCTTTTAGCTTTGAAATTACAAAAGTTTGAAACAGAATCAGGTTTTTCCTTATATGCCCTGAAAAATATACCGCATTTCTCAAAAATCAGATATATGCGCATTTCTCAAACATCGAAATACAGGAAGTAGGAGATTATCTCCAAAATATACCTAATGATAAGATTTCTCTTGCGAAATTTCAACTTCAAAAACATTATTTTTTCTCACTCAAGACGTTTGAGGATGCAGGAGTTTCGGTAGGAAAAGGAAGTGAAGTAGATCCTTACTCTTCTCTGACGAGTGCTTTATCAAAAACAGGAAAATATACACTTAACACGTTTCAAGTAAATTTCCGACCAATATCCTCCAAAACGTGGAAAAAAGATGCGAAGCGCATTATTTCGATACTCACTTCTTGATATCCAAAGTTTTTCCAAAACATTCTTTTGCATCCATTTTTTCCTGTACTGAAAGTGCTGTTTTTCCCATTGCTTCTTTTAGGAAAATTTGTAAAACTTGTCATAGGATATGGAAGTGAAAGCCAAGCATCTCAAGAAACAGGAAGCGAAGAGATAAAAAATCTTCCAGAGAACCCAGAAAATATTGATATCAAATTTCTTCAAAAACTCAGCAGTGAAGCCTACGAAGTCGATATCACTCTTTTATGTGCGGGAGAAGATCCACTTGAAGTCCGATCTGCGATTCGTGAAATCGCTTCTACGCTTTCGGTATATACACAATTTTGACAAAATAGTCTGAAGCTCGAACCTATTACCACAGATGAGATGTTGATTCGAGCCGCAAAAAATAGATCTTTGACACGAAAAAATATTCTTTCCAGTCAAGAACTTGCTTGACTCGTGCATCTGCCAACGAATTATGTAAAAACTCCATTTATCAATTGGGTCTCAAGTCGTGCCTTTGAACCACCAAGCAATCTCCCGGTGATAGATCCTGATCTCTCGGATACGAGTAAACCTCAAAGTATCTTGACTCCGATTGGGAAAACCAATTTTCGAGGGACTGATATGAGTTTTGGGATTGGGCCAGATGATAGACGCAGGCATATGTATATCATCGGAAAGACCGGGATGGGAAAATCGGTCCTTTTGGAAAATATGATTGTCGATGATATCCTCAAAGGTCGAGGAGTTGCGGTGATAGACCCACACTGAGACCTTGCAGAGGGGATTATCTGACTGATTCCAAAAAATAGAACCAATCAAACGATTATTTTTGATCCGAGTGACCGAGAGTGGCCGATAGCATTTAATATGCTCGAAGATGTATCCGAAGATCAGCGATCATTTATTGCGTCTGGTCTTGTCGGGATTTTTAAACGTATTTTTGGAGAGAGTTGGGGGCCGCGACTTGAGCATACACTCCGAAATACAATACTCGCACTTATGGAGTACCCAGGGACCACGCTTATCTCTATCCCACTCATGCTTACCTCTGACGTCTATCGAGCAAAAGTAGTGCGAAAGATCTCCGATCCGGTAGTAAAAAAATTCTGGACGCATGAGTATGGAAAACTCACTCCACAACAGCGAAATGAAACTGCAGGACCGATTCTCAATAAAGTTTGACAGTTTCTTTCAAGTACAATCTTGCGAAATGTTCTGGGGCAACCAAAAAACTCATTTTCGCTTCGCTGGGCTATGGATCATAAAAAGATTATTATCGTCAATCTCTCAAAAGGAAAAATCGGAGAAGATGCTTCGAGTCTTCTCTGAGCGATGCTCGTTACCAAGTTTCAGCTTGATGCGATGAGCAGAGCCGATATTCTTGAGCATGAGCGACAGGATTTTTATCTCTATGTAGATGAATTTCAAAACTTTGCAACCGATAGTTTTTCTACCATTCTCTCTGAAGCTCGAAAATATAAGCTCAATCTCGTGATGGCCAATCAATATATCGACCAGATGACCGAGCAGGTTCGTGGAGCCGTATTTGGAAATGTTGGAACACTGGTATCATTTCAAGTGGGGCATAATGATGCAAAAATCCTTGCTGAGGCTTTTGCGTGAGATATCGAACCAGATGATCTCATGAATCAGAAAAAATATACCATTTACCTCAAGCAGCTCATCGATGGTATGCCTTCTCCGATATTTTCTGCAAGTACCTTTCCTCCCCATCCAAGAGATCCCGAAGAGTTTCAAGAACGTTATAAAAAAATACTTCAGGTTTCTCGTGAGCGCTATTGTAAACCAAGAAATCTCGTAGAATCAAAAATCAATCAAACGATGCGAGATATCGAGCAGGAAGAAGAAAAATGGGAAGAAAAAAAGGAGCAGCAAAAAAAAGAAAAACAATCTGAATCAAAGAAAAATTAATATATCAAGAACATATTTTCAAGAAAAAAAAAGAGCAGGGGATAAAGCTTCCTTGCTTTTTTTATATTTTTCTATACTCTGCTTGCATATTTCTCAATATAAAAATATATGAAAATCGATGCAGTCACTCTGAGTTTCAAAAATAAAATCGTTCTCAAAGATGTAAGTCTTGAGATTCAACCGGGAGAATTCGTGTTCTTTATTGGATATTCTGGAAGTGGAAAAACGACGCTTATTCGCTCTCTTATTGGAGACTTTCGTCCAGAACGAGGAGATATTGTTTTGGATAACTGAGGATTTTTGTATCGAAATCTCACGGAAAAATTATTGCTGGATTATCGTCGCTCAATCGGAGTTATTTTTCAAGATTATAAACTCATAGAGGGAAAAACCGTCTATGAAAATGTAGCTTTTGCGATGGAGGTGTGTGGATATAAAGATAGCCAAATCCAAAAACGAGTTCCACAAATTTTAGAGCAAGTTTGACTCCTGATGAAAAAAGAAACTCTTGTCGAAGAGCTCTCTGGAGGAGAAAAACAGCGAGTCTCGATAGCCCGAGCCCTCGTTCATAATCCCTCTATCATCATCGGAGACGAACCAACGGGAAACCTCGATCCTGTGACAGCGTCCGAGATTATGGACATATTTGAAGATCTCAACAAAGATGGAAAAACCATCATCATCGCAAGTCATGATAAAAATATCGTCAATCACATGAAGCGACGAGTTATCACTTTTCGGGATAAAGGGGTGGTGAGTGATGTGGAGAAAGGACACTATAATCTGGAGAAATAAAAAAAGAGCGAAAGCTCTTTTAAAAATAATTTTTTGCTTTTACCCAAGCAATAAAATTTTCCATTATAATTTTATTGATTTATAATCCCTTTGATTCGTCCATAGCTCATGCGCATATTTGAGTATCCACTCTCTATGGCTCGATTGATTTCCTCTCCACGGAGTCATTTTTCGTGCTCGGATACATAGCTAAAAGTCTTATTGGTGAAGTAGAGAAAGTCCGTATAGTTGGTGATGAGGTCTTGCATTTGGTAGTAGGATATATCTCAAGCGACAAATTGTTTTGTAAATTCTTCTCTCAAGATAGTGTCGATTTTTTGAAACTCGTTAAATGTTTTTTGTACAGAAGCGTTTGAAAATATTCGATTTTCAAGTTTTGGAATTTCTTCCATTTTATGACTTTCAAGTCATGTTGAGAGCTGCAAGAGTTCATCGAGATATCATCCATCGGCACGTACTGAGATAGGACTTGAAAAAATGACAAAAATACTTATACTCACAAGAGAAAAAATATATTTCATAGGAAGTATGTTTATAAAATAATAAATTATTTATATATAAAATATAAAGTAAGTCAAATAAATTATGGCAAAAAGTTTTTATGATACCTTATGAGTCGGAAAAACCGCAACGGGAGAAGAGATTAAAAAAGCATATCGCAAGCTTGCGATGCAGTATCATCCTGATAAAAATAAAAATAATCCTGAAGCAGAAAAAAAGTTTAAGGAGATAAATGAAGCCTATCAAACTCTCAGCGATGAGGGAAAACGCAAACAGTATGATATGTTTGGAAGTAGCTCTGGAAATCCTTTTGGCTGATCTGGTGGAGGAAATCCATTTTGAGGAGCAAGTTCAGGATGATTTTGAGGCTTTGAAGATCTCTTTTCCCAATTTTGAGGAGGAGGGAGAAACTCTTGAGTAGAGTTTGATTTTGGAGATCTCTTTGGAAATGTAGGAGGAAATAATAGAAGAAAAACGAAAGTGCAAGAAGAACCAGAAAAACCTGAGAGTCTCGATTTTGAGAAAAGCTATGAAGTCCCAGTGTTTGATCTCATACTTGGTTGTAAAATTGAAGTAACAGGAGTCTATGGACAAAAGGCAAAACTCACTATCCCTGCAGGGACAAAACCGGGAAGTAAATTTCGAGTCAAAGAGTTTGGGAAATCAGAGGCTTCCAAAAAATGAAATCTTATCGTCAAAGTCGAGGCACTGATGCCGAAACATATTTCAGATATCGATAAAAATCTCCTCGAGCAGATTCGTGAAAATATAGGGTATTAAAAACCCTAGAGCAGATGCTCTAGGGTTTTTTTTACTTCCTCTGGAATCTCAGCAAGTCTCAAAATATCTTTACTGGAGCTTTGATGGATAAAGCGTAGGATTTTTTGGCAAGTGATATCTGTGTGAGTTTCGGGAAGATTTCCAAGAAGAGCTTGTATCTTGAGAGAGAGTAGGAGCATTTTTTGATACCTGAGAGTCTCTCTGAGTGAGAGAATCTCTTTGAGAGTGAGAAAGAGTTCTTGATGTGGAACCCCGTCGGGGATATTTTTTTGTAAGCTTGCTATATTTTTAAGAAAGAGCTCTATCTCTTGGTAGGGACGATCTTTGCTTTCGAAATATCTTAAAACAGATATATTTCCTATAGTATGGCTTTTTTTCTGCTCATGAGTGAGTATCTCGCAACTGATATGATAGCCAATATCTATTGGTTTTTCTCGAACTTTTTTTTGCTTTTGCACGAGTAAAACTCCATATTCTTGAAAAAATATTTTGTACCAGAGTTCTCGCTCTGATATCTTTCCCATTCGTAAAACGATCCCTTGTGTTTTAAAAACGTGCATAAAAACAAAAAAAAATTGAAATTGCAAAATTATGTATATAATTTTAGAGAAATTTAGATTTTAGCAAATATATCGCATGTCTCACACTCCCATCACTGAAGTAGAAGTTGATAGTATCATTTCTTCGCTTCTCTCTCTCCATTCAGAATTGGTTCAAGTTGATGTAAAAGCGTTTCATGATCTCTTGAAGCACTCTCTTTCTCTCAATACGATGGAGAAAAAACGAGTGATAGATGCAGTTCCTACTCTTTCTCAGTTTCAGTTTGATGAACTTACGAAAGTATTTACCGAAGAACGAGAAAAATTCAGAGAACTCGCAAAAGATCATCCAGAAGATATCAAAAAGCTTCTCATGAAACAACAAACAGAGTGGATACAACTCGGTGATCTCTATAAAGCAGAGCTGGAGAATAAAGATAAACAAGAAGAGGATAGAAAGAAAGAAGAGGAAATTAAAAAAAGCTTAGGACTTTAATATGCACTACCATTTTTGTACTCATATCCCTTCATCACAGAGAGTTGATATCTATCTATCAACTCTTTTTTGAGAAATTTCACGAAGCTATATCCAAAAACTCATTGATACAGGCTGCGTCACGGTAAATGGACGAAGCGTGAAAAAAAATCTCAAACTCCAATCTCGAGATGAAATCGAAATTCAAGAAATTATTACATCCTCATTATTGCAAGCAGAGGATATCCCACTTGATATCATCTACGAAGATGAAAATATCTGTGTGATTAACAAGGATGCAGGAATCAATGTTCATCCCACTCCAGGAATAGAAGGAAAATCAGGAACACTCGTCAATGCTTTGCTGTATCACTGTAAAGAAAAACTTCCCTGTATCTCAGGAGAAGAACGTCCATGAATCGTTCATAGACTTGATAAAGATACGAGTGGTGCTATTATGACGGCAAAAAATGATGTGATGATGCAATATCTGTCTGATATCATCCAAAAACGAGAAGTAAAAAAATACTATATCGCCATCGTATCAGGAATCTTTACAGAACAAAAATTTACGATAGAATCAGATATCGGTCGACACCCACACGACAAGATACGTATGACGACACAAAATCCTCTCAATCCAAAACATGCAGTCACTCACGGAACACTTTTAGGATATATCGATGAAGAGTATAGTGTCTTAAAAATTGATCTTGAAACCGGTCGTACTCATCAAATCCGTGTTCATCTTGCGAGCATCGGATATCCGATTATAGGTGATAGTGTGTATGGAAATCCGAAAGTAAATCGGAGAGTTGCTACGCTCTATCAACTCCATCGGCAAGCACTTCATGCGTATGAGTTAGAACTAGAGCTTTATGGAGAAAAAAAATATTTTAAGGCAACTCTGAAAAAGGATATGCAGCATATTATTGAGAAAAATAAAAATATACTCTTATAAATAATACTATGAAAAAAAATGTTTTCCCATTACTTATTGTTTCAAACATAGTCTTCTTGATAGGTTTTATGTGAATATATCACGTTTTTTTTGGAACAAATAATGAGCAAAAAGTACAAGTCCTTCGAGAGAACGCAAGTTATGAATTTATAAATCCAATACTCGAATGTAATGTAGATTTTGAATATTATAATCCTAAAAGATTGCAAACACAGCTAGAAACGTATATTGAAACAACAATAGAAAAAACTCAGGTTAGCCAGATATCGTATTATGCAAGACTTCTCAATAATGGAGCTACATTTTGATATGAAGAAAATATCGAATATACTCCAGCAAGTCTTATAAAACTTCCTCTTGCAATTGCATTTTTGAAACATGTATCTTTTTCTTCTTTAGCAGAAAAAACAACTATTACTCAAGTTCCAGATGATATATTAGAAAGAAATTTTTGAGAAGATGTTATAGGACAATGAAAACAATATAGCTTTCAAGAACTTTTTGAAGCAATGTTGAAAAAATCAGATAATACTGCAGCACTTGCGATTATAAACTTTTTATGAGTTGATCCCATCTATCGAGTATATCGAGAATTTGGTCTGGAAAATCTAGATTTTTCTGATTTGTGAAGTATTGAAATTTCATCGAAAGCTTATGCTTCATTTTTTAGAATGCTCTATAATGCTTCCTATATCCCAAGACAAGATTCAGAGTTTTTACTTTCCCTTATGACACAATGAGATTTTAAATCAGGTATTGCAGAGCTCCTTCCGAGATGAATAAAAATTGCAAACAAATTTTGAGAACGAAAAAATCCTCTCAATAATGAAACACAACTGCATGATTGTGGTATTATTTATGCAAAAGAGAATCCATATGTACTCTGTGTTATGACCAAGGGAAGTGACTTTGATGCACAATTAGAGTCAATACAAACCATTTCAAAAATGATTTACGATACTATAGTTTCTTTATAAAATAAGAATTGATTTTTTCTCTTTTTCCATACTATAGAAGTATATTTTGTATTTTTAATATTTCTCAAGATGTTTAAAATTTTTTGAGTAGGAGATGAAGACGAACAAAAAGAAAAAATCATAAGTGATGAAGAGGTGTATCAAGATAATAATGAAGATGAAGAAGAATACAGCGAAAATGAAGGTGATATAGGCCATATCGCACTCGATGTACTTGAAAATCATGAGAGTGTTTATATATTGGCACCTGTTGCAGGAATTGATCTTTCTGATATTGATATCTCAATACATGAAACGACCCTGACACTTTCAGGAGTTCGAAATAAACCGAAAGAGTTTTATGCTCACGGAATGCAGGTGAAAAATCAAGAGTGTTTCTGGGGAAAATTCTTACGAAAAATTATTCTTCCAGACAATATGGATTTTTCTCAAGTTCAGGCAGTGATGGAACATAATCTCTTGGTTATACATATCCCAAAAATACGTTTTGATAGTAAAACTATTAAAATTCATCGTTTAGAATCATAAAAATAAAATACCATGATATTTCGTAGAAGTAAAAAAACAGTTTCAAAAAATATTTCAAAAGTTGATAGGCTTATAACTGGTATTATTATTACTTGAGCTGCAGCTTCGATTGTATGACTTTCGAGGACTCAAAAAGGAAAAAAACTCAGCGAAAAAATCTTTGGAAACTCTGAAAATATTCTCAAGTCTTCTCTAAGCTTTATTGGAAAAACAAGTGTAAAACTCATAGCTTTATTTCAAAAAATAAAAAAATAGTATGAGATATATCTGTATAGCATGTATGTTTTTTGCTTTGATGACCTCAGTATCAGCATCTTTATGAGATGATGCGACAGGAGAACTTTCATGTGAGTATGCTGGAGCGTATTATCAGTGTAAACAAGCACAGGAAAGTAATGCCAGTCGAAGTATGACAGATCCACTGTGTTCACCTACTCCAGATTCAGAAAGTATTTTGGATCAGATAATCCTCGATGTGAAATTTAAGGAACTTGATGAGGAAGCTATGATGTATCTGAAAAAACTTGATGCCGATAAAGATGCATATTTTTGATCGGATGCGGAAGCTGGAGGAGAGCTACGAGCCATAGATGATATTACGAAAAATTTTTCTGCAGAAGGATATTATTATAAAAAATACAAAGAGCTTTGTGATGGATGAATTCTTGCGGAACGTACAAAATGTACCGGAAAAATTCCAAATACTCAAGCAGCATTACGTATAAAAGGGAGTGAAACAGCAACAGCTTGTATGAATCTTGTAAATTTTAAGCTCGATGCATATAGGCAGGTTGCATATATTCGTCTTGGACTCAATAAACAAGAAGTGCTTGAAGATAGCAGACAAGAGTATTTTCAAAAAGAACGTACGAAATATGATGCTCTGCTTTCCAATATGCAAACAATACTTGGGTATATTGGACGTCTTTCCCAATGAGTGACTCACTGGACTCCAAATCCTTTACAATCCTCTGTTATAGAACTCCTAAGACGTATTATATAAAATACTCCAGTAAGAATATTTTTAGAAATCTAAATGTATTTTTTCAAATATATTTAAAAACATCAGTCCTTTAGGACTGATGTTTTTTCTTACTTGCTTTCTTTTCTTGGTCTTCCAGCTTTCTTTTTAAAACCTTCATTTTCTCTCTTCGCAGCAGATATTTCTTTTTTTGGTCTTCCTGGTTTTTTGGGAGTTTCTTTTACGGCAGGAATATTTTTTTGTTTTGGAATTTCTTGTGATTTTTGGATATTTTTCTCACCTGTTTTTTGTTGTTTTTCAAAACGCTTTTGTTCGTTTTTATCTTGGAGGGTTTTACAGTATGGACATGTTTCCCAATGTGCTTTTATAATTTCTTTACACTTCCAACATCGACGTTTTCGAACCACGAGTATCCACCATCTTAGTGCAAACCATACCATCGCTCATGCCGTGCTCATAAGAAGAAGTCAAAGTATGATGTACGGATTTATAGTAACTTTTTGTTCTATATATTGTACATTGAATTCTTTTGCTGATTTAAACTCTATATCTTCACCATTTTCATCTTTATAACTGAGCTCTATATCTGCAAAGATTTTTTTATTTTGTCGTACTTCAGAAACTCTTTCCCAAGGCATCAGAAAACCAGCATTTTCTTTATTTTTATTGGTATAGTATTCTGATGGGGTCCAATAGTTTATAGTAGGATTTCATTTTTCATCAAATGTCTTATATGGAAAACCTTTCCAAATAGATTCAAAGATTCTATTTGTTTGAGGAAGAACGTTTCCTCACTCGTCATTGATAGGGAGGTAGTCTACTATTTTATCCCCGATACTGGCTCCTTGTTCATTTGAGATCGTTTCTTTTCCAATAGCTTGTATAATGTCCCCCTTTTCATCGGTGAGAGTTATTTTTCCTGTTGGCTTGAGAGGCGTAGTTCCTATATTTTTTACTGGGATTTCAAAACTTACTTCAAAATCGTTTTCAAAAAGCAAAGGTTCATAACTATCTTCTTTGCTTGCAAATATATCAAAACTCATACAAACTCCATCAAAGCGACTTGGAGAAAAATCTCAGAGTTTACACACATCAGGAATTTGATACATATCATTTCCTTCGTCATCTTTTCCGATATACCATGCATCAGGAGTAGGAGTTTGTGAGATATTAGGAATATTTAAAATATTTGAGCTATTTTTGATGGTTCCTCAAAAATTAATGGATGGGTCTCCGATTTCTGCTTCTGTATCCGTCTCTCAAGAAACGGTGAGGAGTACAAGAATTCCATAATCAACATTAATCCCTACGGTTCCTCCTGCACTGCTTTCACTTCCAGGATTTTTAAAAAATACTGCGCCATAATGTCCTCCTGGAGTCGCATTACTCGGTACTGATATAGTAAATGGAATAGTAACCTCTTGTCCAGGATTGAGTGTGACACTTGTGGCTCAGAGGCTAATCCAAGTCGAAAGTTGCTGATCAGGATATACGAGCTCACTTTTTCGTACAAAAAGAGGAACCCCTGTTCCATCACGAGCGGTAAAGTCAGAAGTTGCAGTAGGAAGCGTTACAGCTCAAGTCCCATTATTTCTTATAGATGCAGGAAATGTTTTTGTTTCACCTGGAGCCATCGTGATTTCATAGCGTATCGGAGTTACGGTAAAATTAATCGCTGCAAAACTTGATGAGTATGAAAATAAAAGGATGCAAAAACTCAGAATAATACATCTAAAAATATGTTGCATAAGAGGCAGAAAAGAAATACAAATATCCCTTGTATCGTATCTATACTTCCATAAAAATCAAAAAAGTCCCTCAAAACTGAGAGACTTTTTTCTATTTTTTTGTAAAAAGTAATAACTAGAAGTTACCAGTAACGGTAAATGTTACTCTATCTTCATAGTTACCAGCTGGAGTTTCAGCAGAAGTTGTTGCTGTCACTCGAAATTCTACATCGTCAATGAGATTTGTTGCCTCTCCTTTGTTCGTAGAATATACAGTATGTTCAGTAACATTATTATTTACTTCAAGAGCTGTGAGTCCTGTAGCAGCAAATGCTGGAGATGCTGAGTCATCTGTTGCATTTGGAGTTGATGCCCAAGTATATGATTCTGCAAGACCATCAGTTGTAAGACTATTAATTTGTACTCCTGCTTCTGTGGTATGAGAAAGTCCTCCAGATTGAGAACGAGCAGTGATAGAAACTCCTGATTTCGCGTTTGTTCCGATTTCAAGGAAGAGTCCACCTGAAGCTGTAACTCCAGCTGCTAGATTCCCAAGATCAATTTCAGCAGCTGAAATAGCCATATTAAGAGATGGAAGAACTCGAGCTCTGATAAGGATATCTTCTACTGATCCTGAAGCTGTTCCAGGGAAGAGATCATTCCACATAATGGCAGTATCAAATGCTCCCGAACCAACTACTGATCCTGTACCAATTTGTGTTGCAGCAGATACTGCTCCAAAATTCGCAACTCCCACTGCAAAAAGTGCAGCAGCAGCTACAATCTTTTGTGTTTTTGTTTTTGTCATAACTAGAAAGTTATAAAAAATAAAATATTGCCTAAAAAGACATACATATTATAACATATTTTTCATACTTCTGTCAAAAAAACACCTATTTTAAGGTGTTTTTCGATAAATATATAGAAAGAAAATATATTTAATAATTTAAATCTATATTAAAGTCAAGAGTTCATGTATATTCTCAAGATGCTTGATTTAGGTCTATGAGCGCTCAAATCTTTATCGTATAAGTATATGTATTTTTTTCACCATTTATATTTATATTTCATATTTGACTAGCAATAACTTGAGGATTGTTTATTGTACTTATATTTCCAGTGTATGGTTGAGCGTCATATCCATATCCAGTGCTTCCATCCCAACTCATGATACTTTCTGTATCATATAAAAGAGGGATGTCTCGAAGCATTTCTACATCAAACCCTGCTCCAACGGTCCTTACTGTAATAGTAACATCATCGGAAAAACTCTCAGTGAAGCTATTGATATTTCAAATATTTATACTCCCAGTTCCTATAATAAATTCTGGTTCATCAATGTAAAATACAGCTCCAGTAGAAGAAATATTTCATGCAACATCTTCTATAAAATATTCATAACGATACTTTCCGTAGGTAAGTCCTAAAGTAGGGAAGGTTGCTCCCGTAGAAGTAATGGTCCCAGTCCCTATATTTCCTGAAGCAATATTAGTTCCCCAAGATGATACTCCATCCCATTTATAAAGTTCTAAAATAGCAGAACTCGTATCTATACCACTATCAGCATCGTTATGAGAAAATATAAGAGAGTGACTTCCTCCAGGGAGAAGTACTCAACTTGCATAGTTTGTCGCAGTAATATTTGGTGCTATAATATCTCCTCATCGATTTGGGAAAGTAATGTAATCTATAAAAGCATTATCAGTTCCTACATTTGTTGCTGCATCTTTGATATAACACCATTTATAGGTGTGAGTTCCAGCAGATATATCTGGTGAGATATATTGTGTCCAAGGTACTGTTCCAGACCAACCTGTTCCTTGCTGAACTCCATCAATATAAAATTGGAGAAAATCAGCTCCTGCCTGAGATGACACATTGTAATAAAAATCAATTCCTCCTGTAGAGCTAAAAGTATGATCTACTTCAAAACAAGATTGAGAGTTTGGAGCTCAGAAATTATTACTTTGAAGTGAAAAAGATCCTTCATATGGATTTGTGGTAGTACGCGACCAGTTTCCAGAAGTTACATCATATTTTCCTGCAGTTTCAAAATCAAGCATTGATGTAAGAGCCTCACCTAAATCATTAATAGTAATTGTGAACGATTTTTGGTATTGTCCTCCATTTCCATCATCAGTCATGATACGTACAGAATATGTATTTTGTATTTCAAAATCTGGAATTTCTTGAATACGTAAAGTATTTCCTACGATACTAAAACTTCCATTATCGCTATCTCCCGCACCTGAAACGAGGCTATAGGTATGCATGTCTGATACGTCCAGATCATTTGTTGTGAGAGTTCCTATGCTTGTATTTACTGCTACATTTTCATTCACAGAAGCAGGGGAGAGGGTAATATTTGTTGGGATATTATTGGTTGATGCTTGTGTTGCAATCGTAAATTCTCGAAGATGAGCGAGATTTACTCCAGAAATTCTCCAGATATTTCCACTTGGATTGGTCATTGCTACTGGAGTATCATCTGCAAGAGAGTTATTGTTATTGCTATCATAGAGGAAAAAATATTGAGTTCCAGAAGAGAGTGCTGGGATATCAAAATCAGGATCTGCTACATCAAAATCGAGTTGTACCGTCCCTATATCTCCAACTTCTTGTACTCTCCACTCTCGAACCAGTCTATTGTATCCTGAAGGGCTATTTGTTGATGTCCAAGTATTAGCATTAAGATTATCAGATATGGAGAGAAATTCGTTATCTGCCATATCTACAAAAGCTGGAGCAATATTTGTTCCTTCTCCAAGAGCCTGTAGGGTAATAATAGCATCATTATTGATTGATTTTGATTGTGGTTGAGCGAGCTCTTGTCCGAGATCTCTCCCAATCCCAAAAACAGCGTTATTGTAGCTTCCTGCAAGACTGGTTGACCATATTAAAGTCGTTCCATCTGATGCTACATAATTTTGAGTTCCCCCACTGAGGGTCATCCCATATTTATAGGCAAGATAGGATTCTATTTTATTTTTATCCGTATCAGAAACTCTTCCTGAAAAATTTATCACTTCCGCAATCTTTCCATCATACCAAAAAGGATTTGCAGCATCCAGAGTTCGACCAAGACTATAATCTGCCGTTGAGATAGTTTGGTAGGTATTCATGGTAGTACTATCAATCCGTACTCCTTTCTCATAGATTTCAGTTCTATTTCCTGCTGCATTTTCATTGGCTCCAAGAAGCATAGGTTTTCAAGCTGCATAGCTTGCAACCCCTGTCTGAGAAGAACGATAATTTGCTGAAGAACCTATAGCATGGGTAATTACTTCGTCTGGGAGTGCTACCGTAAATGCCCCTAGGGTCATTCCGGCAAATCAGAGACCACAAGTCCCAGAACTGAGTACTCCCGAAAGACAGTCAAATCCAAATGGTACTTTTCCTGCGACTGTCCCATCAATCGTTGCATCTGGAACCACAACCATAAAATACGAGTCAGTATGTGCTCCATTATTAAGATTTTGCATATATTGAGTTGTTCCATTGAAGTCAACTACTGGATAAAAATTAAGATTATCAGTGGTATTATTTCGATAGATAGGAGCCGTTACAGCTGTTGCGTTGAGGGCATTTGCAGATTGATCATTCCATGTTGCAAGTCCTGCTCCATTAGTAGTAGTACTGGTTCCTTCATTTGCCTTGAGCCAAAGAGAGAGTCCTGCTAATACCCCTCCTGGAGCAAGTATTTGAGAAATATTTATAACAAAGTTTTTATCAAATGTAGCTCCATTTTGATCGGTACTTCGTATACAAATATTGTATACCGGTTGTGTTACGTAATTAAATACAGAATTTGAATTCAGGTTTGTTCCTGCGATAGTAAAACTACTATCGTCTACTCATGGACTGGTACATCAGAAGCTATAAGTATGAGTATTCCCAATATCTGGATCAGTACTCGTGAGAGTTCCAATAGTCGTTCCAATAGGAAGTCCTTCTTGTATGGTCGTATTGGAAAGAGTTATATCTGTCGGAGCACTATTGTGTTCGATAGTGATTCGAGCCCTATATACAGATGCAGTTCTTGTTCCTCCTCCAGTTTTTCTATATTGTAGTAATACTCAAAAGTTTGGTGACGTTATTTCTGCAGGGGTCCAAGTTGTTCCCCAAAGATTGGTTAGACCTCCATAGGTTCGAAAAGCTTTTGCAATCTGAGATGTTCCTACCCCAAGGTTTGTTCCTACTGCTGTAGTCCCGTTTTTTGTAAGAGATACATTGAGGTCGGTAACACTAGCATTACTTCCATTCCACTCTACTTCGACTTGTATTCCTGTTATCGTTGCTCAGATAGGGATTCATGCTGAGGCAAAATTAAAGTTTGTCAGTGCGAGGGTATTAGAAGTACTTGGATTTGCATTCATCGATACTCGTGCGAATGTTGCTGTATTATTTCCAGTTGCATTTGCAGGATTCACCCAGTTGAATGTGCTGGTAGGAAGATTCGTTGCAGTTCCTGCATAGAGTACCGATGTAGTGGTTGCATTTGCTTTTTCTACTTGAGAAGAATCACTTAAAAATACAGAGATATTTCCTGTACTAAAGATATAAAATATGAGGGTGATGTAGCAAAGAAGCTTTTTCACAGGGATTCTATTTAAAATATACTCTATAAAAATAGCATATTTTGTAGTGAAAAAGCGAGCGAGCGAGTATTTTTTATCATTTTTTCTCTTTACAAATCACCTAAAAAATTCTAAAAATATATTTTAGAAATTTGCTGTAATAGTGAAATGAACTCTATCTTCATAGTCTCCAGCTGGAGTTTCCTCTGTCGTAAGAGTTGATATCTCAAAAAATACATCATCTATTCCTGAAAGAGCTTCTGGTTTATTTGAGCTATAAATAGTATGTTCTGTAACAGTATTATTTATTTCAAGCTGAGATAATCCTGTTGCACTAAAGCTGAGATAACTCGAATCTCCGATGGGATTTATATTTGATTTCCACATATAACTTTCACCAATACCATCACTTGTGAGATTATTTATCTGTATCCCCGATTCTGTCGTATGACTGAGTCCTCCACTTTGAGAACGAACGCTGATACTCGCTCAAGTAGGAGAGTTTGTACCAACTTCGAGAAAGAGTCCACCAGTTTGAGTAACTCAAGCAGTAAGATCTCACAGAAGTATCTGAAAATCTGAGAGTATGACATTGAGACTCGGAGAGACTTCTGCATAGATGTAGACTCCTCCTTGAAGTCCAATCCATCAAAATCGTAGGATACTCGTACTTCCTCACAGAGAGGTAAAAGTTCATCACGCAAGGAGATTTCAAGCACTGTCTCTTTCAAGTGCATACACGAGATTATTTGCATTGGGGTTAAAGCTTGTGTCTACAAGTCCATTTGAGTAAATTCGTGCAATTCTGTTATAGGTGACTCCTCCGACTGTTGTAAAAGCTCATCCTATAATAGGAGTTGTACCTCCTTGTAAATATATTTCATACACAATATTATTTGGATTTGGATTAAATTCTGCATCAAGAGTTCCGTCGGTGTTTATGCGAGCGAGATAATTATGATTTGTTGCGATAATATTTGTAAATGCACCTCACACAAGTATCTGTCCATTTGCAAGGAGTGCTATTTTCCAAACAGTATTATTGGAATTTGGATTAAATCATACATCAAGAGCTCCTGAACTCGAAACTCGTGCAATACGATTTCTTGTAACTCCCCCTACTGTACTAAAAGTACCTCAAAATAGTACATTCCCATCAGCACTGACAGCTACTGTATAAATTGCTCCATTTACATTCGGATTAAATCCTGCATCAATACTTCCATTACTATTAAGTCGTGCGATACGATTTCTTGTCGTTCATACAATTGTAACAAACTCACCAACAACAAGTATTTTTCCATCGTTTTGGAGTTGTATATCCCACACTGTAGAACTTGCATTTGGGTTGAATCCTGTATCGAGACTTCCATCGCTATTAAGTCGTGCGATACGATTTCTTGAAATCCCTCCTATAGTTGTAAATGTTCATCCTATAAGAATCTTTCCATCAGCTTGTATTTTGACAGTATAAATAGAACCGTTTGCATTAGGATTAAATGTGGTGTCAAGTCTTCCATTTGACTGAAGTCGTGCAATACGATTTCGTATGACTCATCAGATGCGAGTAAATTCTCCTACGATTATGATTTTCCCATCTGATTGAGTTGCGATATCTCGAGTTGTTCCATTGAGTACTCCATTATATACAGTATTGACTCCTTCTTCTGAGTGAAAAGTAATATATCATTGAGAAGTTCCAAATATTGATGTATGAGCTCCTCCTATGACAATCACTCAGGATGAAAGAGGTGCTAACAGATAGAGTGTATTATTTGCTGTAGGATTAAAGCTAGTATCAAGAATTCATCCGGCACTTACTCGTGCGATACGGTTTCTTGCTACTGCAGAAACTGTGGTAAAACTCCCTCAAAGGAGAATACTTCCATTTCAAAGAGGAAGTAGGGTATACACAATATTATTAGGATTTGGATTAAATCCTGTATCAAGTGTTCCATTGCTATTGAGACGACTAAGATAATTTCGAGCCGTAGCAAGAATGTTGGTAAAAGCTCATCCGACGAGAATCTGCCCATTAGCCTGCAGAGCTATTTTCCAAACAGTATTATTGGCATTTGGATTAAACCCTAGATCTAAAACACCTGTAGCAGAAACCCGAGCGATACGATTTCGAGTGACTCATCATACAGTGGTAAATGTCCCTCAAAGCAGTATATTTCCGTCGGGACTGAGCGCTATCGTATACACGATATTATTTGCATTGGGATTAAATGTAGCATCAGCTGTACCGTTAGTATTGAGTCTTGCAATACGATTTCGTGTAGCTCACCCTATCGTTGTGAAAGCACCTCCAACAAGAATTTTTCCATCTGATTGAATTTGTATGTCCCAGACTGTATTATTTGCATTGGGATTAAAGCCAGTATCGAGACTTCCATCACTATTGAGCCGTGCGATACGATTTCTGGAAACTCCACCTATGGTAGTAAATGCTCCTCATATAATTATTTTTCCATCAGATTGGACTTTTATAGCATAGATAGCCCCATTTGCATTGGGATTAAAAGAGGTATCAAGAGTCTTGTCAGTGTTGTACCTTGCGATACGATTTCGACTCACTCAGCCAATCGTTGTAAATTCCCCTCAGATTATTATTTTCCCATCTATTTGTTCTCCCATTGCACGTACGGCATTATTTGGAACTACAAAACCTGGGATAGTTCAAAGAGGGATTGATCCAGTTTGAAATGCTGAGATATCTCAAAATAGGATACAAAAAATGACTCATAGACTGAGTATTTGTTGAACTATATTTCAAAATATATTTTTTCCCATGAAAATTGTATCTAATATATATATCTTAAAATAGCATAATTTTCAGGCATATCGTACTTTTGAGATATTTTTCGAGTTTATTTTTACTTTACAAATCCTCTAAAAAAATTCTAAAAATATATTTCTTTTCTCAAAAATTTATTGCTTGTAAAAAGAGAGCTTTTCAATACTATAGAATGTATAAAAATTCATTTTTTCTTATTCTATGTCACGAGAACTCCTTCAAAAATACCAAATACGTGCAAAAAAATCTCTTGGACAAAATTTTTTGGTGGATGAAATAATTCTCCAGAAAATAGCAGAAAGTACGGAAATTACCTGAAAAAATATTGTTGAAGTCGGTCCTGGATATGGAGCACTGACTGAAAAAATTTTACAGCAAAATCCGAATGCATTGCATCTTGTGGAGCTTGATAGAGATATGGTTGAGATTCTTGAAGAACGAATTGCAGAACAGAATTTTAAGATAGAGGCAGTAGATTTTCAGATTTTTCAACAAGATGTCCTCACGTTTTTTCCAGATTTTTGAGAGGAAAGTTATAGTGTCGTTGCAAATATTCCATATTATATTACCTCACCAATATTGCGACATTTTCTTTATGAAGTAGAAAAAGGCCCAGAAAATATGCTTATCTTGATGCAAAAAGATGTCGCAGATAAGATACTAGGAGGAAAAAAGAAAAAATCGAGTGTGTTATCGCTTTTTATCGAAAAAAAATGTAGAGTGAGTGAAAAAATATTTGTTCCCAAAGAGAGTTTTATCCCAGCTCCAAAGGTTGAATCGAGTGTTTTACTCTTTGAAACGCATCAAAATTTCAATCATATCGATGATACAAAGTTTTTTGAACTCATTAAAGCAGGATTTTCTGAACCGCGAAAAAAATGTATCAAAAATCTCCTAAAGGCAGGCTATGATGGACAAAAAATCTCTGAGTTTTTGACGCAGAAATGACGTGATGAAAACTTTAGGGGAGAGGATGGAGATATGGAGTTTTGGGGGGAGTTATATTTATATCTCAATAGCTAAGAGGGATGAATAAAAAAATTCGTATATATAGCCAGTACTATACGGGATGAAATAATGCATTAAGTGGTCGTATACATGACTATATTGATGCATTACATGAGCAGTATGATATCGAAATTGTTTCAAGTTTCGATATATATCCTAAAAGTATTTTACAACGTTTTTATAGAAAAAAATCGCAGCAAAAAAATGTAAGTACCATCGAACTTTTGAGTGGAAAAAATACAAGCGTTTGAGTACTACATCGACTTTTACATTATATTATTTTTTCTCTTTCCAGCTTTTTTCATATATGTTTTTCATCAAAGCCACATAGTATTATTATTCTATCTCCTCCAATCTTTCTTCCTATTTTTTGTATGTATGCTGCGAGAATAAGAAAAGTTTGATATATTTTAGAAGTGCATGATTTGTGGCCAGAAAGTATCGTGCAGTTTTGACTTTTGAAACGAGAATCACTTCTTTTTAGATGTTTAAAAAAATATGAGAAAAAAATATACACCTCAGCAAAACATATTATAGCTCTCACTTCATGAGTTTGAGAAGGGATTGAAAGTTTGGTTCCAAGTCAATCTCAAAAAATTTCTCTCTTGTATTTTATTGCTCAGAAAGTTGAAAAAATATCGGAAAATCCCTATCAAAAAATCAAAGAGCATATTTGAAAGAGGGAAATATACCTCTTTGCAGGAAATATGAATGAAGCGTATGATTTTATACAAGCTCAGGATTTTATACAGTCTCGACAAGATATATTTTTTGTATTTATAGGAGATGGGAGTCAAAAAGAATTTATACAAGAAAATATTGCTCATTACGAAAATGTCCTTATGCTTCCACGTATGTCGAAACAGGAAGTAAAAAACTTTTTATATTATTGTGACGGAGTATTTATCCCTCTAAAAAATGAAGCATTTTATAAAGGAACCTTTCCAGTAAAGTGAATAGAAGCAATAGTAAATGATAAAAAAATTATTTTTTGGTGACCAGAAGATGGAGAATTTGCTCTCTTTCTGAAAAGATTAGAAAATAATGAAGTTTCAAAGGATATATTTGGCAAGCAATATTTTGCAAATGAATTATCTCTCATAATATAAAACATGAAAAAAGTACTGAGTATCATCTGAGCAAGACCACAGTTTATAAAACATGCTCCTGTGGATAAGATACTTAAAAAGTATGCTCAAAATATTACGATTCATACATGACAGCACTTTGATGTAAATATGAGTGATATTTTTTTTCAGCAACTATGAATCGATACACCAGAGTACAATCTCAATATTCACGGTGGAAACCATGGTACAATGACTTGAGAAATGATGATAGCTATTGAAGCTATTACGCTGAGTGAAAAACCTGATTATATCTTAGTCTATGGTGATACAAATTCGACACTTGCTGGAGCTCTTGTTGCATCTAAATTACATATCCCTGTCATACATGTTGAGGCAGGACTGAGAAGCGGGGATAAAAAAATGCCTGAAGAAATTAATAGAATTATTACGGATCATGTATCATCATATCTATTATGTCCAACTGATACTGCTCTCGAAAATTTAAAGAAAGAATGAATATTAGATTGAATTATAAAAATTCAAGATCCAATGTATCTTACAGTACAATTTTTTAGAGAAAAATCTGCATGCTTGAATATACTAGGGCATTGGTGACTGAGAGAAAAAGAGTATTATTTTTGTACGTTTCATAGACCTTCAAACACAGATAACGTATTATCACTCCAACAGATAGTTGAACTCTTAAACAATCTGGATAAGAAAGTTATTTTTCCAATACATCCAAGAACAAAACAAAAAATTCAAGGTTTCTGACTCAAATTTTCAAAAAATATACTCCTTATTGATCCAGTATGATACTTAGAAACCCTTCATTATATACAGAATGCTGATGGGGTTATTACAGATAGTGGGGGGCTTCAAAAAGAAGCCTATATTTTATGAAAAAATATTTTTACTTTGAGAAATACGACAGAATGGGAAGAAACGATTATCAGTTGAAGAAATATATTGCTTCTCAATCACCAAGGAAAATTGCATCCTGATGCTCAAGATTTGATTAAGAATTATAGAGGTGGAGAGTATATCGATTTTTATGGACAATGACAAGATTTAGAAAGCATATTTGCTAACATATTATTGAAATGAAACGTATAAGTATATTCTGACTTGGTCACTATTTTTGAGATAGTAGAATATTCTATAAGCAGGCAAAAAGTCTTTCTCAGGAATTTCAGGTGGAATGTCTCTGGGGTTTTTTTTCAGAAAAGAAGTGAATTTGGGAAGAAGAAAATATAAAAAATATATGACTGAACGGAAATAGATTTACTCTATTAGCAAAAGCTT
>JAMIGJ010000033.1:0-2829 GCA_035905775.1 Candidatus Altimarinota bacterium | reverse complement strand
AGTATAAACTCTGTTTTTCAGCTTCACGGAGCTCCAGCAAGAAATATCGAAGATATAGAGTCTTTCGATGATATAGTATATCTCTCTTTCTGTTTCTCTATTTCAGCAATCACTGTTTTTGCTGCAAGTGAGATTCATTCTGATGTTGTTGGAAATTTTTTCATATATAATTATACTCATAATATATACGATATAGTATTTACTTTTCCATTTATTGCAAATAAAAAATCCCCCAATCGAGGGAGGAAATAGTCTCAAAATACCTATTTACGACAATATTTCCTGTACTTTTGCCCCTGTATCTGGAGCGATTCAGGCTTCTTGTCGGTATCTTTGTTCTTCTCTATGAATAATCCCTATATGTTCTCGGATAGCAGGAAAGCGTTCGAGAACCTGGGAGAGATACTCTACTCTATAGCTTGCACGGATATCTTCAGGGATATCTGTCTCGTGATAGAGGATGAGCACCGGTATTTGTCCGACACAATGTAGGATATAGGCTCTTTTTTCCTCAGGATTTCCTGTACTCTGCTGGCTGTGTACTTTTTCAAAAAAATCCCAGCTTTCGAGCTTTCCCTCGGGAGTGATGAGAGCACGTTTAATCCCCTCCAGTTTTCCTATCTTCATGATATCTGCGATGTCACCTAGTACCTGCATGATCGTCTCTTTTCGGGTGTCTGAGTTGGGAGATGTGGGAGCTGCTGAATTCATGGAGATATAATTTATATACTATCATATTGAGTATAAACTATTTTTAGGATTTTAGGAAATTTTGCAAGTGTCCTATTGATTTTGCACATAAAAAATCTCCGAGGAGATGTGGATATACGGAGGTATCGATGAATGATTTTTTTTATTTTAGGTATTTCTTGAGTCTTTCTACATCATGATTTTCTTTGTCGTTTTTATGATACATTTCTATAAATTCTATGCTTTCAAAAACTATTTCTGAACTCTGTGTGTACAGGTAGATTATTCGAAGTCCACTATTTGCCGAGTTACGAGAAATACTTTTACAGACAAATCTTCGTACTTTATAAAATTCACAACCTGAAAGTTCTTGTCCGACTCAAGCTATCCTCTCTATGTGTCACTGTGGGAGAGCATCTCATCTCGGGTCTTGTTCAAGTGTGAGACACAACACTTCAAAATCCATCTCTAAACTTTGGTATTTTTTACAGAGTTTTTTGAACTCTTTTTCAAATGATACTCAAAATACAAACTTCATGGACTAGAGATTATGATGATTGACGATAAAAGCTGGACTTCGGTAAAACACGAGCTCAGGCTGTATCACATCCCCAAATTTCTTTGTAGCCTTGTAGGGAGTATCTTCATGAGAGAGATCACTGAGGTTCACTGCTTTCCAATTTCGATACTTATCGAGTACGGTATCGACGATGTGTTTTGCAGGTGGTAGGTCTTCATAGGGAGTATATCCAGCCTCTGTCTGTTTATTTTTTGCATCTATTTCATCAAAAAATGAGGTGTCAGCATGTTCGAGTGGTACGATTTTTACCTGCGTGTAATCCCCTACTTTTTCTTCTTTGAGGGCTATCATTCCCTCTCGCACCATTTCCTCCAATACATTCGTGATATCCGTCGGTACTGGTCCGTATGGAAGTTTTTTATACTCTGCTCCTGAGATGAGACTTCCGGTCCACTCGTAGTAGTTGAAGTCACTAAAATACAGAAGTTTATTGAGCATCGTCTTTCCAAAGTGTTCTTTGTCTTGGTAGTTTTCTGAGATATAGAGGATGAGGGCTTTCAAGTTTTTTCTTGCATCATCATTTTGAGCTGTTTTTTGAGGCAGGAGCTCTGAGAGCGTGATATCAAAAAACTCTGCTATCTTTGAGAGTTCGTCTTCTTTGAGTTCTCGTTTTCCGAGCTCTGCGTTTGCGAGGCTCACTCGACTGATACCGATATAGTTTGCGAGCTCTTCTTGGGATATTTTGAACTTTGAGGATTCTCTGAGCTCTTTTACTTTGCTTCCAAGTGTTTGAGTCATAGTGAGATATTTAGGAGGTATGTTTTCGTGTTTGTACGATAATAGTATATAAATACTTATAATTTGTAAAGTTTTTCATATATTTTTTACAAGGAAATATATTTTTATGTAATATTTTTCTATTTTTTGCAAATAAAAAATCCCCGAGGGGATTGTATTTCGATTTTTTATTCTAAACAAAACTTTTCATAATAAGTCATTCCAACCACTCTAATGGATTTAATTTATTATTTAGTAATAATTTGATATCATCTCAAGTTATTGCAACAATAATTCTATCAGAAGAACCATCTCTTAGTAGATTAGAATCAACTACTTTTGTAAATCAATTCATTGCTATTACTATTCAAATTCTTGAAAAGTTTATATGCCCACACGTTTTTCACCTTAAAGTATTTAAAACTTCAGTATTAGTTTTAGATGACCAATTTTTCGCTTCTCAAAGAATTACAGGACTTCTCAAATTTATCCAAAATGGTTTATCAACATTATTTTTTATAACTAGGTCTATTTGTTCATCTTCTGCTTGATCTATCTCTGTAACCTCTAACCCTTTAATAGCATTAAATAAATCTTTTAAAAATATTTCAAATTGTTTTCATTTACTTTGAGATTCCCCGCTTCAAACTTGAGTTTTATTTTTCTCAATTTGTGAAAATTGTTCTCACAGCTTTTGATAATCAAAAATATTTTTATCAATATTTGAAAATCAAACTTCCTTCAAAATTCTCTCCAGTTTTGCTTTTTCTAAATCATCTTTTTGGGCTTGGCTCAGAAACTTTTCAAATACAAGTTTATAAAACTCTTCTTCATACTTCCCT